>JAJXXA010000084.1 GCA_021781335.1 Actinomycetes bacterium | reverse complement strand
ATTGCGCCATCCCACTCACGCGCTTGTCGCAGTGGCGAATAGCCAACTCTAAAGACACCAGGGGGCGTCGGTACCGTGCCCGAAGGATCAAAGAGGAGTGTCGCACCATCGCGTTGTGTGCTCGACATCATTGTTACGACATCGTTCTTGGTCGAAGTGACGACGCAACTTCGAGAGCTGAGCAACAAATTGGGAATGATGAGTGATGACGTCTTACCACTTCGACTTGGACCGAGTACCAACGTCGAACGTTGATCGCCACTCGACGCATCACCAAATTTTGTTCGACCGAGGTAGATGCCATCGTCATGATTCACCCGACACAAATGTTGTAAAAACTTTCGAAATGCTTGACATTTGTATTGAAAGCGAGTGAACTTTTAAATGTCCTTCTGCGGAGGAGGCAAAAGTTTCTCGATGTAGTTGCATGCAATGCCATCGAGCGACGCTCTTTCGCGAGGACCGTGCACTGCGAACAGTCGCGGTACAACCGAGAGGTTGGGCCGTACATGGTCGAGTTCACGTCTATCAATGCGGCACCAGATTGAGTCACCACGGTGGTGACTCAAGGTCCCAAGTTGAGCAACGTTGAGTCCCAAGGAGGGAAAGTGGCACCAGCCGCGAAGAAGAAGGCAGTAGCGAAGAAGGCTCCCGCCAAGAAGAAGGCAGTAGCGAAGAAGGCTCCCGCCAAGAAGGCAGTAGCGAAGAAGGCTCCAGCCAAGAAGGCTCCCGCCAAGAAGAAGGCAGTAGCGAAGAAGGCTCCCGCCAAGAAGGCAGTAGCGAAGAAGGCTCCAGCCAAGAAGGCTCCCGCCAAGAAGAAGGCAGTAGCGAAGAAGGCTCCCGCCAAGAAGGCAGTAAAGCGCGTCGCAAAGCGCAAGTAGTACGTAGCCCTTCGGGGCAGAGCATTCGAGGGGGCCACACGGCCCCCTCGAATGCTTTACGGCAGGTCTTTCAAGTCGTGCGGTTCATCGACGTCAAATGACCATGGGCTGTTCGTGATGACACGACATTCGAGGCCGAGACGGTCGGCTTCTGATTCGTGGCGACGTCGTGAGTCGGGCCCATAGGAGAATTTGAAATCGACGCCCGTGGGTAGTGCGAGAACGTTGGTGCCGCGTTGGTGATGATCCGTGACAATAGTGATGCCAGCATCGGGAAAAAATGAGCCCAAGCCGGATGGATAGCGAAGGTCGCCGTGGACAACCATTACCTGTTTGAAGCGATCTCCGAGGGTTGCGCACGCCCCCTGGACCGCCTCGTTCAAGTCTCGCGCGTGAGATTCAAAGACCTCGGTACCCAGAGCACGAGCAAACTCTGAGACCTCACGCGACTCGCTGACGACGATCACATGGTGTGGTGCGCTGTGCTGGATGACTGAAGTGGCAAGTTGGTGGGCCAATGCCGTTACGTCCAATCCCTCGCTTCGTCGGAGGCGATTCTTGGCGAGATCGAAGCGTTTGAGTGGCACGACGACGGCAATCTGGTCCATGTACCTTCATGCTAGGGGTCGAGGTGTCTGGCTACCCTTGAGGAATGGACGTATCTGACGTGGACCTTCTTCAGTTCGAACGCCCACTCGTAGAACGCGGAGAGGTCGTAGTTGGTGTCGACGAAGTCGGTCGCGGTGCGCTGGCCGGACCGATCACCGTCGGAGCGCTCGTTGTTACCTCGACGTCACCTCCTCCGCGAGGGCTCAACGATTCCAAGCTTCTGACTCGCCAGCAGCGAGAAGCGCTCGTCGACCCGTTGAGCGAGTGGGCGCGGGACTGGTCGCTCGGCTCAGCGAGCGCCGAGGAGATTGACCGGTGGGGCCTTCGTCTCGCGCTTGCGGTGGCGGCGACGCGGGCGTTGGATTCATTGTCGCTCGCTCCGACGTACGCATTGCTGGACGGTCCGATAAATCTCCTCAACGCACCGTCGGACATCTCCTTTGGTGTCGAGTTCGCTCCGGCGTTGACTTACGCGAATCTTCCCGCGACGACACTCGTCAAGGGCGACCAACGCAGCGCAGCGATTGCGGGGGCGTCGGTACTCGCCAAAGTCAGTAGGGACCGGTGGATGAGTGACCTCGCAGAGGAATATCCCGAATTTGGATGGGCCGCCAACAAGGGGTACGGTGCGCGAGGACATTTGAGCGCGCTTCGCGAGCACGGCCCGACCCGCGAGCACCGAAAATCATGGAAATTACCCCAAAAGCAAAGCCCTGAGGCCCCATAACTGCTTAGGCTGGCTTTCGGGTCGACACGGTTCAATTCGTGTGTCATGAGTAGGATTGTTTAACTATGTCAGCGTTGCTCTCAATCGACAATTTGAAGGTTCAGTTCTCTTCTCGTGACAAGTCGGCAACTGCGGTTGATGACTTCTCGCTGATCGTGAACTCGGGTGAATGTGTTGGGCTGGTGGGGGAGTCCGGGTGCGGTAAGACGACGACGGGTCTCTCGATCATGCGCCTACTTCCGGGTAACGGGAAAATCGTCGCCGGGAGCGTCATGTTCGACGGTGTGGACCTCGCGTCGCTCTCCGAGAAGCAGATGCAGAGCCAGCGAGGTCGTAACATCGCCTTGATCCCACAAGACCCGATGAGTTCGCTCAATCCAACGACCAAGATCGGACGTCAGATCGGTGAAGGCTTGAGGATCCATACGGGTGCCAGCGAAGCGGACGCTCGTCAGCGCGCCCTCGAGGTTCTCGAGATGGTTGAAATGCCTCGCCCGTCTGAGCGCCTTGACCAGTATCCCTTCGAGCTCTCGGGAGGTCTTCGCCAGCGCGTGATCATCGCCATGGGACTGGTGTGTAATCCCAAGTTATTGATCGCCGACGAGCCAACGACGGCCCTTGACGTGACTATTCAGGCCCAGATCCTCGACATCCTGGACAATCTGCGAAAAGAACTCGACATGGCGGTGCTGCTCATCACCCACGACATGGGCGTGATCGCTGGTCGTACTGACCGGGTGGTGGTCATGTACGGCGGCAAGAAAGCTGAAGAGGCGCCGACGAACGAGCTCTTCTCCTCGATGCGTCACCCCTATACCCAGGCGCTACTGGCATCGATGCCCAATCTTGAAAACACGACCAAGCACGAACTGTCCTCGATCGCGGGCATGCCGCCAAATCTGTCCAAGGAAATTGTTGGCTGTCGCTTTGCGCCACGTTGTGGATTTGCGACCGACGAGTGCCGTCGTGAAGAGCCGACGCTCACAACGGTCGAGGGTCACTCATTCGCGTGCATCCACCCGACATCGGGTCCGCGACCTCTGGTCATTCGCTCCGAGGACACGGGAACCTCAGCGGTGGTGAAAGAAAAGGGCAAGGAACTCATTCGAGTTGAAGGTCTGGTGAAGGAGTACCCCATAAAGGGCGGCATGATCCGACACAAGACCGGCGCTATTCAAGCCGTCTCGAACGTCTCGTTCACACTCACCGCGGGCGAGACCTTTGGCCTCGTGGGTGAGTCGGGTTGCGGCAAGACCACGATTGGCCGCATGCTGGTCGGACTCGAGTCCGTCACTGCCGGAACCGTTCACTTCGAAGGCCGCCTGGTCTCGGCCAAGGGTCACAAGCCGTCGCGAGCAGACCGCCGCGATCGTCAGATGATGTTCCAGGACCCCTATTCTTCGCTCGACCCACGCATGAAGGTCGGCCAAATCATCGGCGAACCCCTCATGATTCAGCGAGAGGGCTCTAAGGCTCAACAAGCCGCGCGCGTCGAGGAGTTGCTCAATTCAGTGGGTCTGGACCGAATGGCCGCTGACCGCTACCCGCACGAGTTCTCCGGTGGCCAGCGTCAGCGCATTGGATTTGCTCGCGCATTGGCGCTGAATCCTCGCCTCATCGTCGCCGACGAGCCGGTGTCGGCGCTGGACGTCTCAATTCAGGCTCAGATCCTCAACCTCATGAAGGACCTCCAGCGCGAACACAACTTGTCGTACGTGATGGTGAGCCACGACCTCGCTGTTGTCTATTACATGGCTGACACCATCGCGGTGATGTACCTCGGGAAGATTGTCGAATTGGGCGACGCCGAATCGGTGTTTCGAGCGCCGGCTCACCCCTACACGCAGGGACTCCTGGACGCCGTGCCCGTTCCCGACCCGGATCGAGCTCGTGAGCGCCGAGGAAGTCAAGTCCGCGGAGAGTTGCCGTCGCCGGTCAATCCTCCGTCAGGGTGTCGATTCCGAACTCGTTGCCCCAAGGCGCAAGACATTTGTGCCAATGAGGAGCCACAATTCCAGGATTTCGGTCCGAACCAGCGCGCTGCGTGTCATTTCCCGATGAAGACGCCAGTGACCCTAGGATCGCGTCCCTAACCTACGAGCCCCGTACGGGCCCTCTGGGCTCGTACGGACGAAGAATGCCTATCGTTCGAGAAGTCGGACTTCGAACGCGTCACGAAGGGCCTCACCTACGTAGGTGATGGCCACGATCAGCAGCACGAAGACTACTGCGGTCGGATAGATCTCCCACCAATACCCGTTGGGTTGCTGGACAGCGCCGTTCTGCATCATCGTGCCCCAGTCGGTCTGCGGTGCAGGGATGCCCAGACCCAAGAAACCGAGCGTCGAAAGGAACAGGATTGCGTCGGCCACGGAGAATGTGGCGACGGTGACGATGTTGCTCATCGAGTTCGGAAAGACATGGCGCTTGATGATGTGCCACTTGCTGCCCCCCATGGCCGTCGCGGCCTGGGAATATTCGAGTTTCTTGATGAGCAGAGCATCACCGCGGATGATTCTCGCGTTTCCAAACCACAGAGTCGTCCCGATGATCAGGATCAGAAAGACCGTAGACCGCTGGAAGATTGCAATGAGGGTGATGAGCAGGAAGAGCAGTGGGATTGACAAGAAGGCGTCGAGTACGCGCATCAAGATCGTGTCGACGACGCCCCCGATGAACCCCGAAATCATGCCGTAGATGGTGCCCACGATGATCGTGATGATGCCCGCCAGAATTCCGAGACTGAGTGAGTACTCTCCGCCGTACATGATGCGTCCGAGTTCGTCGAATCCGGAACTGTCAGTGCCGAGCAGATGGTGCATCGAAGGGGGCGCGTTCCACGCGACGTTGAGAGCTGCAGCCTGGTTGGTCTGGTTGGTGTGATAGAAAATCGGTCCGACGTAGCAGAACAGTACGAGTGCGACGATGAAGCCGACTGAGACGATGGCCAGTTTGTTGTGAGTGAATATACGAAGTCGTTGTCGCCACATCGGCACGATCTGTTCGGAGAGATTGGTCTCGTTGGCCGCTGGATCGACCACCGCCACGTCGGATGGACCGTTGCTGTGAAGCATCATTGACCTGATCTTTCAATCCGGACCCGAGGGTTGACGACGCCGAGCATGATGTCGGCAAGGAAGTTACCAAAGAGGGTCAAGATCGCAACGAGCAGCGTGATACCGAGCACCGTGGGCACGTCGAGGATCGATGCTGCGTTGACTGTCTGGATACCGAGTCCGCTGTAGTTGAAGACACTTTCGATCACGACAGCCCCACCCAGCAGTTGCGGTATGTACAGGCCCAGGATGATGACGATCGGACCGAGTGCGTTTCGAAGAGCGTGGCGAAAGAGGACCCTCATCTGGCTGCAGCCTTTACCCTTAGCCGTTCTGACGTAGTCCTGCACCAAGACTTCGAGTACCGCGCTTCGCATGAAGCGACTGAGGAACGCGATGCTCAACAAGGTAAGGGTAAGGATTGGCAGGATGAAGCCGGCGGGGTCAGTGAACATCGCCCACGGTGAAACACCTCCGGGCGGTGACGCCGGGAGGTGGGGCCACCCGAAACTGAAGAACTGCAGTACAAGGATTCCCAAGAGGAATGAGGGGACACCGTAGAGGACGAATGCCACGCTCGTCGCGGTGTAGTCGAAGGTGGAGTTGCGTCGTGACGCCTGAATGACACCCAGGGGAAGCGCGATGATGATCGTAAGGAGCAGCGACGAGAGAGCGAGCCAGATCGTGCGTGGAACGTAGAGCGAGATGATTGACCATACCGACAGATTCTGCTTATAGGAGTGGCCGAGATTGAAGTGCACGAAGACCTGAAGAAGGTAATCCCAGAATCGAACGAAGAAGGGGTGGAACATACCGTTTTGAACGCCCCACGCGTGGATGGTTTGGGGTGTTGCGTGGGTGCCGAGCACGATGTAGCCGGGGGCGAGGATGCCATTGGGCTCGAAGTAGGGGAGCATGAAGATAAAGAGCATCACGATCAGCAGCACGATGAATGACTGCACGAGTCGTCGAAGCACGTAGATCAGCATGGATGGAGTTTATCAAGGTGACCCTTGCGGTTACGGTGCCGAGGTCACCACGAAACGACCTACTTCAAATGTTGAGATTTGCTCGACAACAACAACAATCGGCCCCCGTTTCCGGGGGCCGATTGTTGTGAAACCTGGTGATGCGGAGCTTCTAGTAGTAGTAGTACTCCGGCATGAAGTTTTCGAGCGAGTTGGGCGTGAAGCCGATCTTGCTCT
>JAJXXA010000116.1 GCA_021781335.1 Actinomycetes bacterium | reverse complement strand
CGAGAGTCGCAACGAAGTGCGTCGGTGGCTCTGGTGGGCGCAGGGTCCACTCGACGAAGAAAGTTACAAGAGTTTCGTGCGCAAACAAGCTGCAAACTTCGTCAATGATGTCGAATGGCGCTACTTCATCTTCGATCGTTTCACTACGAACCTCGTTGGTGGTTGCAGTATTGACCTGGTTTCGCACGGCAGCGTATCGGCGAACCTCGGCTACTGGATCCGCACCTCGCTCACCGGACAAGGTCTGGCAACCCACACGGCTCAACTCATGACCGACGCCGCATTCGAGTACCTGCCACAGATCTCCTCGGTCGAGATAAGCATGGACGTCGCCAACGTCGCCAGTGCACGGATCGCCCAAAGCTCGGCTTCACTCGCTTGGGAGAATTCGACAAGCCGGTGCGTGCACCAGCTCACAGCGGCCGCGGATTCATCGGGTCTATGGAGCGTACCGATTGGCCACGGAGCGATTCCGCCCGGTCCGAGATCCGATAGAGACATGTCTGTCGTCTTTTCATAGATAATGACCCGTTAACGTAACTCGCCCACCTCGGCGACAGTCACGACCGTTGTGGGACGTGAAGGTTCGAGAAATCATCAGCGAACTGGAACGAGCAGGTTGGGTGCAAATTCGTCAAACGGGTGGCCATCGACACTTCAAACACCCCACGCGGCCCGGCTCGGTGGGCGTGGCGGGGAATTTGGGTGATGAAGTCCCGAAAGGTACCCTCGGTAACATTGTGAGACAAGCCGGACTCGAAAGGAAACCACGATGACCGAATTCACCATCGTGATTGAAGATGCGGGTACCAACTACGCGGCCTACGCCCCCGATGTTCCCGGCTGTATTGCCACGGGCGCAAGCGTGGCCGAGGTAACGACCACTCTACGAGATGCCATTGCCGAGCACCTGGAGATTCTTCGTGAAATGGGTGAAGACATCCCCGTCCCTCATTCTCGGGCTGGCGTGATTCAAATTCCATCGTGATCGCACCTTGAACGGGTGACTGGTATGCATCCTCGACGAACAATCATCTTCGATCTCTACGGAACCTTGGTACCGGGAGGCTACCGGATACAGCGAGACACCCTCGCGTTCCAGATGGCCGACGTTCTAGAAGTTGATCGAATGAAGTTTGCAGACATCGTGCGGGCGACGTTCGACGCTCGGGTTCGCGGGACGATGGGTGGACTTTTAGAAACGATCTCGGAGTTGGCGCAACGAGTCGGAGGTTCACCTACTTCGCGCCAAGTTGCACTCGCCGCAGAACAGCGCCTGGCGTTTTCCAGGGGACTCTTGAGTGACACATATTCGGCGCCATACCTGTCCCAACTGAAGTCGCGGGGATACCAATTCGGTGTTGTCACCGACTGTTCAGCGGAGACGCCACTGTCGTGGAACTCTTCGTGGCTGAGAGACGTGATTGACGTTGTCGCGTTCTCGTGTGAGCTTGGCGTACGAAAGCCGGACCCTGATATTTACCTGGCGGCCACGCGCAAGCTCAACGTGCAGCCTGAGGAGTGCGTATTCATTGGCGACGGTGGAAGTAACGAGTTGCACGGGGCGGTCGAACTGGGGATGGCAGCCACGATGCTCGTTGATCCAAACTTGCTCGATACGTATCCATTCGATGAGGTGAGATCCTGGGACGGAGCCATAATTACGTCGCTCGCAGAGTTGGTTAGCGCTTCGAATGAGTGAGGCGTAAAAACCGCCGCGCATCGGGTGTTCCGGGAAACAAACGTGTATCACCTAAATCTAGAAAGCTCAATACCTCGCGCGACCGTTGAGTGTCGTGAAGGTCCGAGAGATCACAAAGGCGATTGAGGCTGAAGGCTGGTATCAGGTTCGCCACACTGGTAGTCATCGACAGTTCCACCATCCAACTCATCGAGGTTGTGTCACGGTAGCGGGCCATCCGAGTCGGGATCTGCCGGATTGGATTGTGAATAGCATTATGAAGCAGGCGGGAATTAGTCGGAGGATGAAATGACCGAATACACGATCATCATTGAAGACGCCGGCTCCAACTTTGCGGCCTACGCTCCGGACGTTCCAGGTTGTGTCGCGGCTGGCGAAACTGCTGAAGAGACGCTGGCGTTGATGGAAGAAGCTCTGGCACTGCACATCGAGATGCTTCGTGACATGGGCGAGCCGATTCCTGAACCGCATGTTCGAGCCGCCGTAGTCCAAATCGCGTCCTGAGCGATTGAGGCGATGATGGGAAGCGACGTGAACATTGTGCGCGACGATGACTCTCGCTGCAGCGAACTTGAGACTGAGGGATACGAAGTCGTTAGATAGTCGTGGGGTGCGAACCTTCGCCTTGACGATTCGAGTTGCCTCGCAGTCCTTGACGAGCGCGTACGACGGGTACGCAGCGACGGCTTCACTATTCGCGAGCTGACTTCGGATGATCTCGCAAGTGTTAGCGAAGTGGAGTTCGCGAATGTCAATGACTACCCCCAGTCCGCGGTCACTCGTCACGAGATGCCCACCTTCGAACGCCTCAATGACATGATTCATGCCGGCGTTCGATTCTGAGGCGTGTTTCTCGAAGCACGACTGGTGGCAGTTACCGGACTTGAACGATTGGGTCAACGATGGAGTACGACGTTCACTTCGGTTCTCGGGCAGTACCGCGGACGAGGACTTGTCGCCGCAGTGAAGGCTGTTTCAATTTTGGTGCTCTTCAATGAAGGTGCGCGGCGGTTTTCTACCGGAGGGCCAGCATCCAATGCAGCCAGCCTCGGCGCGAACAGAACGCTCAGCTACATCTTGGAGCCGACGTGGCGAATGTACTCGATGACTCATAATCCCCAGGGTCAAGACTTTCTCAAAAACGTGTAGACAAATGTATTTCGATTTCCACTTGAGTCGGTACGACCGTTTTCCCTCTTCTGCAATCGCGGCCATCAGGAGAGCGACAGAGTTCAATCAGAAGATTCGGACCTTCATCTCTCTCATTAAGTAGGTTCTGTTAGTGGACTACGGCGAAATAGGTTTGTCTCTCGGTGACCAACGCGAGGCGGCGCTTGCCCGTACTGCGCAACACGTCTTGAGGGCGTGGAAGGAGTTCGATACCGCTCGCGATCATGAGTCGCTTCCCGGTGAGGACTTGCAACAGTTGTTGACTTCGTCCCTGCCAAGTGAAGGGAGGGACGTCCTTGACGTCATCGACCAGGCCGTCGAGGTGCTCGACTCATCCCTTGCTCAGTCTCGTCCTCGATACTTCGCGTTTATTGGTTCCAGTGGACTCGAAGTTGGCGCACTTGCAGACTTGCTTGCCCACTCGTACGACCCCAATCTCGCCGTGGATGCGCGGGCGGCGACCGAACTAGAGTGGCAGGCCGTGAGCTGGCTAGCTCAGTTCATTGGATTCCCAGCGGAAACTGGCACGTTCACAAGTGGTGGAACAATATCCAATATCACCGCGCTCGCCTCAGCGCGCGAGGCGATGATCCCTGGGGCGCGCGAACACGGACTTGGGGGAATCCCCATGACTCTCTACTGCTCGAGCGAGGCGCACTATTCGATCACGAGGGCCGCGGAGGTCCTCGGGATCGGTGCGGCCAATGTGCGAGCGATAGAGATTGATGCGCAGCGGCGTATGCGAGCTGACGTGCTGCGCGATCAGGTGCAACGCGACCTGGCCGATGGCTGTAAGCCCGTGACTATCGTGGCGACGACGGGCACGACCCTAACGGGTGCAGTCGACCCGATTGACCAGTTGGCTGATGTCGCGGAGGAGTTTGGCGTGTGGTTGCACGTCGATGGCGCTTACGGGGTGCCGGCCGCCGCTGTCCCCAGTCGCGAGTACCTGTTTGCCGGACTCGGTCGGGCGAACTCAGTAACCGTTGATTGCCACAAGTGGATGTTCGTTCCCAAAGCATGTAGTGCGATACTCGTGCGCAATGCTGCCTCGCTCGCTAAGGTCTTCGCCCACGACGAGGCTTATATGCCTCACGCGGGGGGTCACTACAACGCCGTGGACATCACGTTGGAGTATTCGCGCCCCTTTCGAGCCCTCAAACTATGGATGCTTTTCTCAACGCACGGTGCGAACGCCGTGCGAGAGGCTATCGAGAGGAACTGCGATCAGGCCCAGATGATCTTTGATTGGATTCAGAACCGCCCCTTGTTTGAGACTCTGACAAATCGCCCGCAACTGTCCATTGTCCCTCTGCGGGTTGTCGTCCAAGGGTGTTCGGATCCCGATGCCCACAACAACGCTTTATGTTTGGCCATTCAACGCGATGGGCGCGTCTACGTTTCACCAGCCACCATTGACGGCCACGTGTGGCTGCGACCATGTTTCATAAATTTTCGCACAACCTCTAATGACGTAGCAACACTTCTCGACGTCGCGGAAGATCTCGGAGCGGTCTGTCAAGGGTTGCATAACTGAACCGTTAGCTCCGAGGCCGGTAATGTCGAGATCCCTCGAAAGACGAACGTCTCTGTGTTGCACGAAGGACCCCGATCGACGGCTCCGTATCGGTCCTCGCTTGATACATGGTAGGCGTGCGCTCATACGTAGCAGGGACACTCGGGAGGCCATATGGTGCGATACCACCGGTGGTCTCGCGAGCACCGTCGAAGAGTTGCCCTGGATTCGCAACGAGGCTGTGTTGTCGTGTGTCGTGAGTGACTATCCGGCTGTTCTCTTCTTCGCGAAAAGCAAGCGCATTGCAATGAAGTCTCACGACGTTGCGAGTCACATGGTTGACGACATGATGGGCGTCGCCTCGGATACGCGGCCACCGCGCATTCGCCTTTCGCCCCATAGCGATATTGCTTCAAAGTGGGCCATTGGCACTGACGTCATCACTCCGTACCCCGATGCCACGCAGATGGTGATGGTGATGGAAATCGCTCACGAGACGAGCGGCGGTTCGCGTACCGAGCGTCTAACCCTGGTAGCAATACCGCGGTGGCGGAGTGTTCGCACATCCGATCGTGCACGGTGTTCCCAGCGGCGACCCGCTAAGCCCTCTGCGCTTTAAGTAGATCCCGTGAATTGATAAGTTGACGGCGTCTCGCGACGTCACGCGACGAACGTCAACTCGATGTCGTCCTAGGGTCGCCCTGATGACTGCTCACTTGAGCCGTCTCCGTCGTGAGGAGCCCCCAGATGAGTGGCGAAAACCGTCGTGGCTCGAGGTGGAATCCATTCGCAGCACCGTTCATTGCCCTCACCCCGTCGAAGCTCTAGGTCGCTGCGGGGTGCATTGACGACCCAGAACGTCGACAACAGAGCCGACCCGATTTCGCCCGAGTCAACGGCCCGTCACTGCAGCAGTTGTCCCGAGCTCGCCAAGCGCACACATGCCGCGCACACATCGGTGTCATAGCGTGAACCCGCGCCTTGCACAATTTCAAGAATTGCTGCCTCCGGACCGAGACTTGGGCGATACGGACGGTGCGACGACATCGCTTCGAGAACGTCGGCGACGGCCACGATGCGCGCCTCAAGAAGAATCTCATCGCCCCGAAGTCCGTTGGGATAGCCGCTCCCGTCGAGGCGCTCGTGATGTTGGAGGGCTACCAATGCGACGGGCCACGGAAAAGGAATCTCACACAAGATGTCGTATCCGATCTGAGGATGCTGCTCAACCAACCTTCGCTCCAGGTCGTTGAGACGACCGGGGCGGGTGAGTATCTCCGCAGGAACTGAAATCTTGCCAATATCGTGCAAGCGGCCCGCCATGCGGAGCCCCTCCAACTGATTGGCGTCGAGTCCCATTTCCTCACCGATGATCGCCGCGATACCGGCGACGCGACCTTGATGCCCGGCGGTGTAGGGATCACGTTGCTCGCTGATGGATGTGGCCATCGCCACCGTCTCTCGAAGGAGCCGCTCCACCTCTCGACTGTGGGCTGCCACAAGCACGTCGCGTTCGACGAGCGCGGTGACGTCGTCAATCATGCCGAGCTGAGCGGAACCGACGTGGTCATCGATCGGCGTCTCTGACACCCACAAGTGCACGGCTTCACCGTCCGTTCGTCGTATCGAGACCACGCGCTCGTGCGTCGACTCGAAGAGGTACGGATGATCGGCGGCGGTTGGGTCATTCGGTGACACTCCAAGGACGGAAATGTCGGCACCGATCATGGCATCGGCCGAGTCGAACCCTAGAAGTGAGGCCGCCCTCGAATTCGCGAAGTCGAAGTGGCCGTCGCGAGCGACGTAGATACCGACCACTGATTGCTCGACGACGCCGCGAAAGCGCTCCTCGGACTGGCGCAAGGTGAGTTCGGCAGAGAGACGCAGGCGACGGTCCTCGAAGAAGTCCAACGCGAAACTTAGGTCCTTCACCATCTCTTCAAACAGTGGGCGGAGCGACTCGCCAAAGAAATCCATCTCGCTCGAATACATCGACACCGCGGCCACCACCACGCCCCGACGCTTCACTGGCAGCGACGCGACCGAGCGCCACCCGTGTGCGAGCGCAGTCTGGCTCAGTTCGTCGGAGTCATCGGGTACGAGTGTGCGCAGCACGATCTCTCCGGTGGCCGCCGCCTCTGACGCCGGCCACGTCGA
>JAJXXA010000086.1 GCA_021781335.1 Actinomycetes bacterium | reverse complement strand
GAACGCTCACTCGCCGACCTGGGTCAGGCCGTGTGGGCCAACGCAGTCGTGCCAAGCGATGCGGCGTGCGTCGCGCACCTGCACCCGCCCACGTTGGTGTCGAGCGTCGTGACTGAACTATCAATCGCCGCCACCAACCAGTCAATGGACTCCTGGGATCAGGCGCCTGCGGCCACCGAGGTAGAACTCCACCTCATGGCATGGCTCGCACGTCTCATCGAAATGCCCCAGCGCGCGACGGGCATCATGACCTCAGGTGGGACGGCCTCGAACGTACTCGGACTCACCTTGGCGCGGTCGTGGGCCGCACACGGCCTCGGCGTCGACGTCCTCAAATCAGGGCTCCCTCCCGAGAGCGCGTCCTGGCGCATCGTGTGTTCGGACCAAGCCCATTTCTCCGTTCAACGAGGCGCCGCCCAACTCGGTCTGGGTCGCGACGCCGTCGTCGCGGTTGCGACCACGCCGTCTGGCGCAATGGACGTCGACGCCCTTGACGCCGCCCTGAGTGAGCTCGCGAAAGACGGCCTTCGCGTGATGGCCATCGTGGCCACTGCGGGCACGACCGACCTCGGTGCCATCGACCCCCTCGAGGCAATCGCTGAACGAGCCCGACGTCACAACGCGTGGTTCCACGTGGACGCGGCGGTGGCCGGAGCCTTCTTGCTGTCCGACACGCTTCGCCCACGCTTGAGCGGACTCGCGGACGCTGATTCGGTGACAATTGATTTCCACAAACTCTGGTGGCAACCCTTCAACGCGAGTGCGTTGGTCGTTCGCGACGAGGAACGTTTCAACTTACTGCGCGTAAGGTCCAACTACCTCGACCGCGGTGACGAACTCGACGGAATGGTGAATCTCGTCGGGCGCTCGCTTGACACCTCGCGGCGCTTCGACGCAGCGAAGGTCTTCGCGTCACTTCGAGCCGTTGGTCGACGCGAGTTGTCCACCATGCTCGAACATCTCGTCGCACTCGCACGCTACGCCGGTGAACGACTCGCTGAGAATCCGCGCTTTGACGTCGTGACGCCGCCGACATCAGTGATGTGCGTCTTCACCGCACCGGGCTTTGATGCGAACGACCTTCGCCGCGTGCAACAGAGTCTGCTGGCACGAGGCGACATGGTCCTTGGGCGAACCGAGATCAAGGGCGTGTCCGCCCTCAAGTTCACGTTCATGAATCCGCTCACCACCACGAACGACATCGAGCGACTGATCTCGCTCATTGAAGACGAATTGGACACCATCGACCAGGAATCGTGATCCTCGTGCACGTATCGCAGCGTCCGTAGCGTATCGCCGAGGACACCTACCCGAACCAACTTACGAACCATCGCGCCCGTGGTCGCGCTAAACATGAGATGTGACCGTGCGGCCATGCGACAGCGTGGCCGCACAGTGGTCCAGCGACGTTTTGGCGAGCGCAGTATCACCGGGAGGTTCGTATCGTGACACCGATGCATGTAGTGCTGGTCATCGCTGGGGTGTCGTGCGCATTCGCGTGGACTGCGTCGCTCATCACGGGTGATACGTCGTGGGTGGACCGACTCTGGTCAATCGTGCCGGTGATCTACGTGTGGGTGTTCGCCGTCGCCGCACGGATCGACAACATCCGCCTCGACGTGATGGCCCTGCTCGTGACCGTATGGGGAATTCGTCTCACCTTCAACTTCGCTCGTAAAGGTGGGTATTCCGGGCTCGAGGATTACCGGTGGCAGGTGTTACGTGACGCCATGCGTCCGTGGCAGTTTCAACTCTTCAACTTCTTTTTCATCGTGCTCTACCAGAACTTTCTGCTCGTGCTGATCGCACTGCCCGCCTATAGCGCCTACCAACACCGCGACACCCCCTCCGGCGCGCTCGACACAGTGCTCACCCTCGGCTTTCTCCTGTGCACGATTGGAGAGACGATCGCCGACCAGCAGCAATGGGATTTCCAGTCGTGGAAGCACCGCGAGATCGACGCCGGACGATCACCCAACGAGAGGTTCGTCACGTCGGGCCTCTTTCGCCTGTCTCGTCACCCCAATTACTTCTTCGAATTGGCCCAATGGTGGATCATCTACTTCCTCGGCGCCGTCGCCGCCCAAGGGTTTCTCCAATGGACCGTCATCGGTCCGGTGCTCTTGACCCTGCTCTTCATAGGTTCGACGAACTTCACCGAGAAGATCAGCAAGTCGCGCTACCCCGAGTACGCGCTCTACCAACGACGAGTGTCGCCGATCATCCCGTGGTTCCCACGATCACGAATCAACGAGATCCAGATCGTCGACCTCGACCAACGCATCGAATGACGCTTGATCCATCCGAGCGATCAACCGAGCAAGTCCCAGCGATTGCCGTAGAGGTCACGAAAGACGACCACCGTGCCATAGGGCTCCTTACGGGGCTCACCGAGAAACTCGGTGCCAGACGCCACGAGACGAGCGTAGGTCTCATCGAAGTCATCCACGCGCAAGAAGAAGCCGACGCGCTCTGCGACTTGGCGGCCCACGAGCTCACTCTGGCTCGCGCCCTCGGCACGTGCGAGCAGAAACCCCGTGGCGGCGCCCGGCGGTCGCACGACTACCCAGCGCTTCGCGTCGCCGCTCGAGGTCGTCGCCGCAGAATCCTCCACTAACTCAAAGCCCAGGATGTCAACAAAGTAACGCAGCGCCCGGTCGTATTCGTCGACGAGCAAGGTGATCAGTTCGAGGTGCACCGGGCAAGGCTAAGTGATTTACCGCGTTCCGTGCGACACGGCGCCTGAGGCAGTGACCTTCGACCCTAGTGACGGCGGTCTACTTCTCCTCACCGACGACAAGAATCGATTCAAGCGTGGCGAGTGGAATTTTGACACAGCGAGACGGGGGCCTTACGGCGTCGCTCGCCACTGCGAAGTCACAAGGGCCCCTGGACGAGCCGACCGAGTCCGAGGAAAGAAAATAGTGCACAGTAGCCAGACAATGACCGCAACCAAGCCTCGACCAGCGCAGTTCGAAGACCGCCCGCTCCTCGTCTTTTGGGAGACCACCAAGGCGTGCGCGCTCGCGTGTGCGCACTGTCGCGCCTGCGCCCAACTCCAGCCCGGTCCCGATGAGCTGACGACCTCGGAAGGTTTTGCGCTGGTGGATGAGCTCGCCGCGATTGGCCGTCCTCGACCGATTCTTATCTTGACCGGTGGAGACTGCCTCCAACGTCCCGACATCTCTGACATCGCGCGCTACGCCCAACAACAAGGTGTGCCCGTCGCGATCTCGCCGTCGGTGACGCCGTACCTCACCCCCGAGCTGCTCGACGAGCTTCTCAGCTTTGGCGTCCACAGTGCGTCACTGAGTTTGGATGGCTCGAACTCGCGTACCCACGACACCTTGCGCGGCATCCCCGGTCACTACGACGCGACGCTCGACGCGATCAAGATGCTGAAGAACCACGGCTACACCACTCAGATCAACACCACCGTGATGGCGGGCAACCTGCACGAGTTGGCGGACATCGCCGTCACGCTTCGCGAGTTGGGGGTGGACGTGTGGGAAGTCTTCTTTCTCATCACCACCGGTCGCGGGACCGACATCCTTGAATCGACACCGCAGGAGAACGAGGACGTCTGCAACTTCCTCGTCGACGCGTCGCGCTACGGCTTCACCGTGCGAACGGTCGAAGCGCCGTTCTTTCGTCGCATCGCTGCGGAGCGCAAGAACGATCCCGATTACCACGAGACCCACGTGCCTGGACCGCTCTACGTGGAACTACACGATCGCCTCGTCGCGCAACTCGGCGAGCCAACGGCACCGGTGCGTGCGCCGAGCGCCGCCACCAGAGACGGCAAGGGCATCATCTTCATCGCGAGCAACGGCGACGTGTTCCCGTCGGGCTTCATGCCCTACCGCCTCGGTAACGTACGTCACGAACGTTTGATTGATATCTATCGCGAGAACGAGGTCCTTCGCTCGATCCGCGCGGCCGAGTTCTCCGAACCCTGTGCCACGTGCGCTCACGCCCAACTCTGTGGCGGCTCGAGAGCTCGAGCATTAGCCAAGACCGGCGACCCGCTCGGTGCCGATCCGGGCTGTCTCATCGTGGCTGACGCGCTCGCCTCCTCGTCGAGTGTCAGCCTTCGAACGCACTAGCGACTACGAGCGAGCGCCTCGTCGAGCACCTCCCGATAAAATTGGTCAGTGGAGCTCCAGAAGGTCATCTTGTACTACGGCTTCACGCCGCTCTCGGACCCCGAGGCGGTCATGCTCTGGCAGCGAACCCTGTGTGAGTCACTCAACCTCAAGGGACGCATACTCCTGTCGACCCACGGCATCAACGGCACCCTGGGTGGCGACATGTCGGCGCTCAAGCGCTACATCCGCCAAACCAAGCTCTATCCGGGATTCAAGGGCGTCGATTTCAAGTGGTCCGACGGTACGGGTAGAGATTTTCCACGGCTGCGTGTGCGCGTGCGTGATGAGATCGTCTCGTTTGGCGCACCCGGTGAACTGGTCGTCGACGAGAACGGGGTAGTCGACGGTGGCGTGCACTTGAGACCTGAGCAGGTCCACCAACTCGTCGCTGAGCGCGGAGATGACGTCGTGTTCTTCGACGGCCGTAACGCCTTCGAGGCGAAGATCGGTCGCTTCAAGAACGCGGTGGTGCCCGACGTCAGTACGACTCGCGATTTCGTGAACGAACTCGAGAGTGGCAAGTACGACCACTTGAAGAGTCGCCCGATTGTGACCTACTGCACCGGGGGCATCAGATGCGAGGTGTTGTCGTCGGTGATGAAGCGTCGCGGATTCCAAGAGGTGTACCAAGTCCAAGGTGGCATCGTGCGCTACGGCGAGCAGTTCGGTGACGGGGGACTGTGGGAGGGCTCCCTCTACGTCTTTGATGCTCGGATGAACCGCGAGTTCACTGAACATGCCGCCGTCATTGGTGAGTGCGAACGATGCGCGGCACCGACGAGCAAGTACTACAACTGCGCGAACCTGGCGTGTCGAAAACTGATCTTGCTCTGCGAACCGTGCACCTCGGACAACGTGAGCCGCAACTGCGCGCCGAGCCACGCCGAGGCGATCTGATCGAGCGCCTCGTTCACATCCGGTAGAGCGAACTCAGTCCTCGACGCCTCGAGCTTCGTACTCCTCGACGACGGATTGGTACCCCGCATTGGCGAGCAGATGACGGACGTCAAGAACCTGCTGGATGTCGAGGTCCTTGTGTCGCGGCTTCTCCAGGAACAGCATCCCATCACCGACGTGGACCCGCACCTTGTCGTCCCCACTCTCTTCGACGGTGCCAACGGCGTCGAGCAACGACACGACGGTGCGCCAGTCGATGTTGTGACTCGTCGGATGCTGAAAGATCTTGATCAACGTGTCTCGATGATGGTTGTTGAGGCCCGCTGAGTCTGAGGAGTGCGCCATGAGAACCCCTTTCAAACCCACCATAGGTCCTGGGTCGAAGTGCCGTCGCGCTCAACCAGGGACGAAAGCCCTAATGAACTAGACGAGCCGGGCCTGGTTGTACTTGATCTCACCGAGCACGATTCGACTCTGAACGTCGCGCGCACCGAGTTGGCGAAGAGTGTCGACGACCGATTGGAGTTCATCGGTCGTGCGACAGCCAATTCGAAGCTGGTAGTCGAGCTCACCGGTGGTGTGGATGACCTGGAGGACTTGCGGCACACCCTCAAGGCTGCGCTCGAAGTCGTGGCGATCAATAGATTCCTTCAGCTTGATGTCGGTGAGCGAGTGGAGTGTGCGACCCAGACGCGTCATGTTGAGTTCTGCGTGAAAGCCTTCGATGACACCGGACTGACGTAAGCGTCGTACCCGGTCAGCGGTGCTATTTGAACTGAGATGGACGAGCGCCGCCAATTGTTGATAACTGAGACGCGCATCGTCGATCAATGCGCGCAAGAGCATCCGGTCGATGTCGTCCATGGTCAAACTCCGCTTCGATACCTCGTTTATTGAAGTATTTACGGATTATACCGATATATTCAATGCTATTAAGTCATTAGAGTCAATGAATCCGAGTCATTTGAGGTAAAATCGCAAATATTCTGGATGTATGGTTTTCGTCGTTCTCCAACTCATACTCGTACCCCTCGCCGTCATGGCGGGAACACTCGCACAACGCCGCTTTGGTCACACCATTGGTGGTCTCATCATCGGGCTGCCGCTCGCGAGTCTGCCGATGCTGCTTCTCATTGCCCTGCAACGAGGCACCACGTTCGCGACCTCAATGTCCAACGCCGACCTCATCGGCAGCCTCGCCGAGGTGGTCGTGATCCTGGTCTACGTGCTCGGTGCGCGACGACTGTCACCGACGCCGACGTTGTTCGGCGCCCTCGGTGCCTTCGTGCTCGGTGCCGGCGTGCTTCACCTGTTCAGGTTCTCAACACCCTTCGCGGGTTTCGTCTCAGTCATCGCCTTCATGATCGCGCTTCGTGTGTGGCCCGAGCGCACGAACCAAATTCTCGAAGGGGGACGCGACCGACTCTTGCTGCGCGTCGCGCTCTCGGGAGGGTTCGGTCTACTGGTTTTAGTGCTGGCGGGGGCGATTGGGCCGGGATTCGCGGGGCTCGCCGCCGCGTTGCCGGTGTCGAGTTTGGTGATGGCGTACGTCACGCACCAAAGTCACGGTCCTGATGCTGCGTCGAAGCTCCTACAGGGCGTCGCTCGCGGGTCGTTCGCCTACGTGGCGGCCATCTTCACCTTCACCGAGGCGCTCGCCACCGGTAGTGCGTGGACCGCATTTGTGCTCAGTCTCGCCGTCGCGCTCGTCGTGCAAGGCGTCACCTTGGCGTGGGACACCCGACCTGGCCTGAGACGCGCGCTCACAAGCCCGTCACTCTGGCCCCGCGTACTCCTCGAGCAGCGACCGATTGCGTTTATGGCCCGCCACTAATCGACGTCGAACTCGTTAACCTCGAGACAGGCACCACCAGGTGCCGTATCTGGTGGAGACGATAATGACATCAACTTCGCGACCTGGTCCACTCGCGCTCGTTGGCTCGGGCGAGTATCTGACCCAGATGGCCGACATCGAAGCGAGCTTGCTCCAAGGACGCGCGCCTCGCTACGTACAGTTGGCGACCGCGGCGGTTCCCGATGGGCCCGACGTCGTCGAAAAATGGCACAATCTCGGCCGACAACAGGCCGAGCGACTCGGCGTCGAACCCGTCATCGTGCAGGTCAACGACCGTGACGACGCCAACCGCGGTGACCTCGCCGCGCTCATCTCGGGCGCGGGACTCATCTATCTCTCAGGTGGCGATCCGCGTTATCTGGCCAATACTCTTCGCGACACGCTCGTGTGGGACGCCATCGTTGACGAGTGGCGCTCGGGAGCGGCGCTGGCGGGGTGCAGTGCGGGCGCCATGGCGCTCACGTCGTGGGTGCCGTCGCTTCGCCACCCCCGCCGCGGAGGAACCGACGGTCTGGGACTGCTCGCGCACCTGCGCGTGATCCCGCACTTCGACGCGTTCACCAAGCGAATGCCCGATATCGTCACACGCTTCTTGATCCCCCACGACGAACACGTCACCGTTGTTGGTATCGACGAAGACACCGCCCTCGTCGGTGGGCCCACTGAGTGGACGGTGCGCGGACGACAATCAGCGTGGATCTTGAGCGTCGAGGGCCGAAGCGAACTCGTCACTGGCCAGTCCTTCACAACGGCGCTCTAGACGTCACTGCTCGCTTGAATGGCGAGTGTGCGATCACTCAGAAAAGACGTAGGTCGCGTGTGAACCAAGCTCATCGAGGTGACCAGCCGCGCGCACGAGAAGTGCGCCGAACGCGAACGCGGTCAACACCTGGGCGAGGAACAAGACGTGCAGTATCACCAGATAATCAATGACGCCCAGCGCGAGGCCCGCCAACTCGAGCACGATCAGCGTGCGAGTCCACGCAGTTCGTTCCAGGCGTGTGTACATCCACCCCGCCGCGAGAGGCTCAAACAACATGGTCGCGATACCCACGACGGTGTGGACGTTCTTCAGCGGGTGGTTCAACGTATAGCCGTAGGTGCTGAGAAGCGTGCAGAGCATCAGCGCGCTGTACACGTAGAGAAGTAGAGAGAAATGGCGCGCGCTTGTCCTCATCCCGGCGAGTGCGCGCGCCGCGCGCGCCGCGTACAACGCGCATCCGAGAAACGCGATCGAATACGGTATCGCCGTCTTGAGGTGGATGCCGTAATTGCTGAATCCCCCTTCGTTCCACTTGAGGACGAATCCGGGGTGCAGCGCGATGCAGATCGCCGAAAAGAGCGCCAGACATCCTTGACTCACACGAACGCTGCGTCGTACGAGAGCACTCACGGGCCGAGTGTAATTTGAGCCCGCGCTCGCGACACGCTCATTGTGGTTCGTGAGTCTGGCGCAAAAAGAGCCGCGCGGCGCTTGAGAGGGGCTGATCATGGGGCCACACCGCACGAATCGAGCGATCGAGTGCGATACCCGTTGAGGCGACTTCTACGAGCACGCCGTCTCGCAGGTCACCCTTTACGGCGAGCGTGCTCAAGATGCCCGGTCCAATGCCCGAGGCGACCGCGGACTTGATGGCGGTGGTCGAAGCCAACTCAACCAGCGGCGTTGTGGACTGTCCGTGCTGTTGCAAGGCGGCTTCGAGTACTTCTCGGGTTCCCGACCCTGACTCACGCAACACGAGCGACACGCCGGCGAGATCTCTCGCGCGCACGGGTGTTCGTCGTCGAGCCCACGGATGAGAAGGCGCGACGACGATGACCAGCGTGTCTTGTCGCACTATCTTCGACTCCAGTCCAGCGGGGGCGCGTTGACCCTCGACAAAACCAATGTCCGCGCCGTGTTCGGCCATGACCTGGGAGACGTGCTCGGAATTCGCCATGGTCAGCGCAACGGTCGTCTCGGGATTCGAGATCTGAAATCGGTTCAGCCACGTTGGTATGAGGTATTCGGCCACGGTCATGCTCGAGACGATGCGCAGATGGTGCTTGCCCTCGGTACGCGCGGCGTTGACGCCGAGCATGAGATTCTGCATCGCATCGATGACTTCATCTCCCCACTGGACAAGCGCCAGTCCCGCACGCGTCAATGTCGCGCGACCGTTTGAGCGGTCTAACAACGTGAGCCCCACCGTGTGCTCGAGCGCGCGCAGACGCATGCTCGCAGCCGGTTGGCTGATGTTGTGGGCGAGGGCCGCTTGGCGAATCGAACCCGCCGACGCCACACTCTTGAGTAGGTCCAGCGAGCGGATATCCGGCGTCGGTTCAGGTAGTGGCATAAGTAAACCTTATAGGTATGTCACGAAAAGCGCACTGACGAGCGCGCCAGAACGCTGGAAGGGTGGAATCAATGACACATTCACCTTCACTCGACGCAGATCTGACCGAGGGAACCCCCGACGCGGGCGCCTCGACGGGACTGATCCGACGTACCCGCGCACTCGTGCCGGGCCTCGCCGTCTCGGTCGTTCTCGCCTGGGTCGCCACGATTGCCGGCAATCATTTCCGCGTCATCGGCGCGCCCGTGTTCGCCATTGTCGGAGGCATGATCATTTCGGCCTTCGTCTCGAAGAAGACGACGCTCCAGGCGGGTATCGGATTCTCGAGCAAGTCGGTCCTCAAGGGCTCGATCATCGTGCTCGGGACCGGACTCTCCTTCCATGAGGTCGTCGTCACGGGCGTCTCCTCACTGCCCGTGCTGCTGGGCACGCTCGTTGTTGCGCTCGCGAGCGCGTGGCTGCTCGGACGCTGGCTCTTGATCGAAAGCGACCTCACGACGCTGATCGGCGTCGGCACAGCGATATGCGGAGCGTCGGCCATCGCCGCCACCGACGCGGTGATCAGTGCGTCCGAGTCCGACGTCTCGTACGCGATCTCTACGATCTTCTTCTTCAACGTGACGGCCGTGCTCACATTTCCCGCACTCGGTCACCTCATGCATCTCTCGTCGCACGCCTTTGGATTGTGGTCGGGCACCGCAGTCAACGACATGTCATCGGTCGTAGCGGCATCGAGCGTCTACTCCAAGGCCGCCGCCTCTTTTGCGGTCATCGTGAAACTCACGAGAACCCTCATGATCATCCCGATCACGGTCGCACTCGCGTCGCTGCGGGCTCGCACCAAGGGTGGCGTCGCGCCTGCGAGCACGCCGTCGCGGATCATGACGTTACGTCGGGTCTTCCCGGTGTTCATCATCTGGTTCCTCGTGGCCGTGTTCGCCAACTCCATGAACTGGATCAGTGCCGCATGGCACCCAGACCTCGCCCTTGTGGCATCGTTCATGATCAGCGTGGCCCTCGGGGCGATCGGGATGTCGAGCAACTTCGCAGAGATCCGAAAGATGGGGGCGCGACCGCTGTTGATGGGCGGAGCACTGTGGATCTTGGTGTCGGGCTCGAGCCTCGGTCTCCAGCTCTTGACGACTCATCTGTCCTGAGTGGATTCGTTGGCGGGTTCGCCGACGCGACCCCTAGTTTCACTACATGGGTATCTACACGGATCACATCGTGCCACGGGTCGTCAACTGGACCTGCAGCAGCGCGGGCATCGCTCGGTGGCGTCAAAAGGTGTGCACCGGGTTGAGCGGCGACGTGGTCGAGATCGGCTTCGGGTCGGGGACCAACGTGGCGCACTATCCCCCAACGGTTCGCCGTGTCTACGCCGTAGAACCAGCATCCCTCGCGCGAAAGTTGGCCCGCAAGCGAGTCGGTCAGTCCTCGGTGCCCATTGAAAACATCGGCTCTGACGCTCACCGGCTCGCACTCGCGGACGAGAGTTGTGATGCCGCGCTCGTCACATTCACACTGTGCACGCTCAATGATCCGCAGGCGGCGTTGCTCGAGCTCTTTCGCGTGCTGAAGCCACACGGCACGCTGCACTTCCTCGAGCACGGGATTGCACCTGACGAAGCCACGGCCCGCTGGCAACGTCGATTGAACGGCATGGAGCAGCGACTCGCCGACGGGTGCCAACTGATTCGTGATCCTCTCGCGATGGTGCGCAACGCCGGTTTTGAGATTCAATGGAGCGAACAACGCTACGCGCGTGGGCCAAAGCCTTGGAGCTATTTCAGCGTCGGTGTCGCCGTCAAAGGACCTTTCGCGACCTCGACTGATTGAATCGAGGTCGCCAACACCGTCAGACAATCATTGCAACGGGACCCACTGGCCCGGCGCCGCACGTATGAGAGAGATGGTTCCGATGCCCACCTTCAGGTTGAGTTCCAGATGACCGGCGTGCGTGCCGGTGCCCGATCCCGCATAGAACTGGCGCTGGCCCTCGAACGGATAATTGATGCCGTTAGGCCCGCCCTCGGCGGTCAGGTTCACCGACACACCATTAGGCACCTCGACGGTCAGCGTCCCGATGCCCACGGTCGAGGTGACGGCGATGGTGTGGTTCTCGAACGAGACAGAACGTAAGTCGATGATCATTCGTCCCGCCGCCATGCGATAGACGTGGTGGACCTGGGCGAAGGATGTTGGTTGATAAATCGATTGTCCGACGCCACCGCTGAAAGGAACGCCCGCCAGCGCGAGATACCCGAGCACCGCTCCCATCGCGATGATCACCAGACTCAAGACCGCGATGAAGGCACCCGCGACAAGACGCATCAGCGACAGGCGGCGGCCCGGTCGCCGAAACGACAAGAATGCGAGGACCACTAAGAACGCCAGCCACACGACGCTGAGGCCGCGCGCGAACACGAATCCGCGTCGGGCGACGGCGATGAGCATGAAGGCTACGAACAGGGCCGCGAGCCCGAGGACGACGGTGCGCAGACTGAACCGCCGCGTCGACGGCTCGGGCGTCTCGCGCGTCGTGGGCGTCGAGGCACCCGAGAGGGGCACCAGTGCCCACATCACGAGATAGATCGCTGCGCCGAGCCCCCACAAGAAGCACAGCACCACGAACCCCACTCGCACGAAGTTCGCGTCGATGTCGAAGCGCTCGCCTATCCCACCCGCGACACCACCGATCTTTCGATTGACGGTGCTGCGACGTAGGCCGACCACTTCGCTCGCTGGCGTCTCACGCGTGGATGTTTCGTCCTCGTTCGTAAATGAATCTGACGCTTCTGAGGAGGGCTCCGTCGCGGCGTCTGCTGGTTCGTGTTGATCGCTCATGGCGACAATGCTAAGGAACCCGCTCGTCATGCTCGACTAGGGAATGACCCTGAGAGAGAGTCGTTCACTCAGGGTTTCCCCTTATTGAGTCGCCGAGCGCATCGTGACAGACTGCACCCATAGCGAAGAATCAATCCACCATCTTTTCGAGGACGCGTCACGAGCCGCGGCGACCCGAACGGCCCTTCCGTCGAAACGACGAGCATGCCGTGCTCGGCGGCGTATGCGGTGGTCTCGCACGACGACTGGGCGTCGAGACGGGCTCCGTGCGCTTGCTAGCGCTCGTGAGCGTGCTGCTACTCGGCGCGGGCGTACCCCTCTACATCGCGCTCTGGGTAGGTGTCACACGACGCGGTGAGTCAGAATCCATCTGGCATCGAACGAGTACCGATAAGCGAGAGAAGGAGATTCTCTTCGTCGTCACCATTGCGGCGATCACACTGCTCATCGCACTTCAGACGCTCGGCCTACACGCGTTGGGCGTGTTCTTATGGCTTATGACCTTGAGCGCCCTCGGGGCGCTCGTCATGTGGCGAGGTTGCTCAGATTCAGAACGCGATCACTTGCGTGAGATTCTGAGCGCCGTCATCGCGAAGAGCTCCGCGGGTTCTGACAAGTGGCAAAGTGTCGCGCTTCGAACCGGCGGTGGCGTGATCATGGCGCTCTGGGGAATGAGTCTGCTCTCGCGAGTCGGCAACGAGAGCGGAGCCGCGCTCTATGTGCTCGTGGGCGCCGGTGCGTTGGTCGCTGGTCTTTTCATCTTGTTCGCGCCGTGGTGGATACGCACGATTCGAGACCTTTCCTTCGAGCGGCGCGCGCGAGTACGCGCCCAGGACCGAGCCGACATGGCCGCCCACGTTCATGACTCAGTCATGCAAACGCTCTCGTTGATCCAGCGAGCGGCCAATGACCCTAATGAAGTGACCCGACTCGCACGCCTTCAAGAACGCGACCTACGTTCATGGCTCGCCAATCCAGAAGCCTTCGGGACGTCATCGTCTGCGCCAACGACGCTGCGTCAGTCTGCGCTCGCGATAGAGCGAGAGGTGGAAGACAACTACGGCGTTGGTGTCGACGTCGTGGTCGTAGGCGACTGCGCCCTCGACGACGCCGTCACCGCGCTCGTGGCGGCCGGACGAGAAGCGACCGTGAACGCCGCGAAATGGTCGGGGGCGAGCAATATCTCGCTCTACATCGAGGCCGAACCGAGCGAGGTCTCGATGTTCATCCGAGATCAAGGACACGGCTTCGACCCCGATGAGGTACCGAGCGACCGACAGGGTATTCGTCGCTCCATCCACGAGAGAATGACCCGTCACGGCGGGAGCGCGGTCATTCGAAGTTCGCTCGACTCGGGCACCGAGGTCGAACTTCGCCTGCCCGTTCCTTCACGTGCCCGATGAGTACCCTGTCGAAACCCAGGGTGTTCCTCGTCGATGACCACGCACTCATCCGAGCCGGAATCCGAGCAGAGCTCTCGCACGACGTCGAGATCGTCGGCGAGGCGGACGAAGTGACGGCGGCGATCGAGATGATCATCGAACGAACACCCGACGTCGTTCTTCTCGACGTCCACATGCCCGACGGCGGAGGGCTCGCGGTAATCCAGGGAGTCGGTGCGCATGACGCGTCGGTCAAGTTCCTCGCCCTCTCCGTTTCCGACGCCGCCGAAGACGTGATCGCCATCGTGCGTGCGGGTGCACGAGGGTACGTGACCAAGAACATCGAAGGGCCCGAACTCGTCGAAGCGATTCTTCGTACCGCCGCCGGCGACGCAGTCTTCTCGAGGCGCCTCGCGGGTTTCGTCCTCGACGCGTTCATCACCTCGGGTGACCAACCGGCGTCGCGCCCCTCGCTCGACCCCGAACTCGATCAACTCACGACGCGAGAAATCGAGGTCCTACGTCTCATCGCGCGCGGTTACACGTACAAAGAGATCGCTCTGCAGCTCGACATCGCCAACAAGACCGTCGAGAGTCACGTATCGGCGGTCCTTCGAAAACTCCAGCTCTCCAATCGATACCAGCTCACCAATTGGGCAACCGAGCGGCGTCTGCTCTGATCACTCCATCGCGAGTGGCCCGCTCGAACCCGAGCTCGAACCCGTCGTCGGGTGTGCGTTAACGTCGATGTGCGGAGCGTGCAGCACAAAGCCGAGTCCCAGCGTAGAACGAGCCACCAGGAGAACATCATGACCACTTCCACCGCAAAGATCATCGTGTGCGATGGTGACCAGACCGGTCAGGAACTCCTGATCGAGGCCCTTCGCGTCATGACGCCCGACATCTTGGGCGTGCCGCTCGAGATGGTGCACTTCGACCTCTCGCTCGAGAAGCGTCGCGCGACCAACAACGACATCGTGCGAGAAGCTGCCGAGGCAATGGTCGAGACCGGCCTGGGTCTGAAAGCGGCCACCATCACGCCGCCCGAGCGCGGCGGGGTCGGTTCACCGAATCGACTGCTTCGTGAGGGCATTGGCGGTTCGGTCATCGTGCGTACCGGACGACGCATCCCGGGCGTGACGCCGGTCGTCGCGACGAACAAGCCCATCATCGTCATCCGCATGGCGGTCGGCGACGCCTACGGCGCGGCCGAAGGACGCGAGGGTGAGATCGGCAGCTTCGGCGAGGTCGCCTGGCGCACTGAGAAGATAGAACGCTCGACCTGTCGCTTCGTTGCCGAATACGCCTTCAAGGCCGCGTCCCAGGTGGGCGCCATGGTCTACGGAGGTCCCAAGTGGACGGTGTCGCCCACCTACGAAGGCATGCTGAAAGAAGAGATGGACGCCGCCGCCGCTCGCTATCCCGGCGTGGCGTATCGACCCACTTTGATCGACGCCACCTACGCGGGGCTGTTGACCGACGTCCACGAACAGACACTGGTGATCCCCGCGCTCAATCGCGACGGTGACTGTCTGAGCGACATGGTGCTCGCGATGTTCGGCTCCATCGCTGGTGCGGAGTCAGTGCTGATGTCCCTCGACGAGAACCTTCACCCCCAGGTCGCCATGGCCGAAGCGCCGCACGGAACGGCACCCACCCTGGAGGGCAAGAACGTCGCCAATCCGATGTCGATGCTCCTCGCCCAAGCGGCCCTGCTCGATCAGGCCGCACTGCATCTGGACTACCCCGCCTACCAGGTCGCGGGGGAACGCCTGCGTAACGCCACCCTCGAGGGCGCGGCGGCGGGCATTCGAACGTTCGACCTCGGCGGCGAATCGACGACGAGTGGTGTTGTCGATGACGTGATCGCTCGACTGAAGGCTTAAGGCAGCACGATCTCGAAACCGAGGTCGAACTCATCAAGACACCCGCGCAGTTGCGTGAGGAGTTGCGCGTCACCCCCTACCTGGAACGCCCCGGTCGCTTCGAGGTCCTCGAGGCTCGACTCGTTGGTCACGAACGCCGCGAACTGCGCCAGCGTCGAAGTCACACTGACCAACGCGTCTTCACGATGCTCGGCGAAGCGCGAGTGCACGACGCCGTGGCGAACGCCGAAGGTCCACCGTTCGTTCGTGTCACTGACGGTGAGATTCACGTCAAAGGCGAGTTCGCGCGCCCGAGGTCCGTTCAGATGAACGCCGAGCATGTCGAGCAGCAGCCCGATCGACATCGACTTGACGAGCCCCGGACCCACGCCACTACTTCGAATCCCTCGTAGGGCGCTGCCGTTCGCACGGAGCTCCAACGCGCCACTCAGATAGAAGTCACGCCACGGCCCCGATTCGCTCTGGTAACCCAGTTGCTCGAGCGCGTCTGCCTGCAACAACCGCGCGGTCAGGTTCTCGGGCTCGGCGAAGACGACGTGGTTGACGACTTCTGCGACCCAGCGATAGTCACCACGCTCGAACGATGCCCTCGCCTTGTCCAGTACAGCGTTCGCCCCACCCATGAACTCGACGTAGCGCGACGCCGCCTGCACCGGTGGCAACGACCACAGGTGCGCGGGGTTCGCATCGAACCATCCGAGGTAGCGCTGGTAGACCGCCTTCGCATTGTGTGAGACGGTCCCGTAATACCCGTGGTTGAAGAATTCGTCGCCGAGCCCGTCGGGGAGTTCCAACTCCTCGGCGATCTCGAGCATGGTGTAGCCCTGGTTGGCCAGACGCAACGTCTGGTCGTGGACATAGCGGTAGGCGTCGCGCTGGCTTTCGAGGAAGGCGGTGATCTTGTCACGCCCCCACCTCGGCCAGTGATGACTGGCGAAGAGGACCTGCGAATGCGGCGCATAGAGCGAGAGCGACTCGTCGATGTACTTGCTCCACAGCAGTGCGTCACGGACTTGTGCACCACGAAGGGTGTACAGGTTGTGCTGGTTCGCCGTGCAGTTCTCCGCCATGCACAGCGCCTGAAGGTCGGGAAGAAAGATGTTCATCTCCGCGGGTGCTTCGGTGCCTGGGGTGATCTGAAAGACCATGCGCAGTCCGTCGATGATGAGTTGGGAGCCAGTCGCGGCGATATCGAGCGTCGGTGGAGCGAGGGCCACCGTGGGCAGGGCGGGCAGGCCCTTGCCGAGTCCGGTGTCCACGTGACCCTTCTCGTCATGGGCCAACAGCGCCCCGTACATGTACGTCGCACGGCGCAGCATCACCGTCCCCGCGAGCACGTTCTCGCTGATCGCCGCGTCGAGGAACCCGGCGGGCGCGATGAGTTCGACCTCGCCTGATGCAACCTGCTCCTCGCTCACGATCCCATAGACGCCACCGAAGTGATCGGTGTGGCTGTGCGTGAAGATCACCGCGTGCACGGGGCGCGCGCCGAGATGTTCGTTCACGAGAGCGAGGGCAGCGCGCGCGGTCTCCTCGGCCGTCAAGGGATCGATCACGATCCAGCCCGTGTCGCCCGCGAGGAACGTGACGTTCGAGATGTCCATGCCTCGCACCTGATAGATGCGTGGCGCTACTTCGAACAGACCTGAGATGTTGTTGAGCCGCGCTTGACGCCACAGACTCGGATGCACGGTGTCAGGAGGGTCGTTGACGAGCGAAGGATCGTCGATGAACGCGTAGCTGTCGAGGTCCCACACGGCGTGGGCGAATCGACCGAGGATCTGTCGTGGCGCGCCGGGGGCGATGCGCCCGCGCTCGGCCAAGTCAAAGTCCTCGGTCGACGCGCCAGCGAGTTTCGCGCGCTCGGCGGCGTGTCGTTCTCGCGTCGACTCGCTCGCTGATTTTCGATCCGGTGTCAACTCGCTCACGCCGAACCCCCTCGAAGTTTGTGACGTGACCGCAACACTACCGACACGCCCAGAGCGAACAGAGGCGCTTGAAGGTGAGACATCGCTGTTGTACCGTGGACCGATGGACCTGCCACGCCTCCAACTCACCGCGCTCGATTGCCCTGATCCGATTGCACTCGCCCAGTTCTACTCCGCACTCACCGGCCTCGAGGTCGAACCACTCGGCGACTTCAAACCAGAAGACGTGCAGTGGATCGAGCTGCTCAACGGTGCCGCGCCGACACTGGCCTTTCAAAAGGTCCCCGCCTTCGTGGCACCGACCTGGCCCGAGGGGGCCGTACCTCAACAGGTGCATCTCGACTTCACGGTAGAGGATCTCGATCTCGGCGAGGCCCACGCGCTCGCCAGTGGCGCCACCAAGGCGTCCTATCAGCCCGGCACCTCGTTTCGCGTCTACCTCGACCCAGTAGGCCACCCGTTCTGTCTGGTGCAGCGCTCGAACCCCAACTAGCGCATTCTGCTCGATCCACAGGTCACACCATCGCTGCGTGAGAGCGCCGTCACGCCAGTGATGACCAGCCGGTCAGTCGAGACTGAGCAGCGCAATCCCGAGTGCGACCAACGCCGCGGGCGCCATGATCCGGCGTAGGCGGCCTTCTCGAAAGACGAGGACACCGATGAGCGCTGCCCACAAGACACCGGTCTCGCGAAGCGCACTCACCACACCGAGTGGCGCACGCAACTGCGCCCAGAGCACCGCTGCGTACCCAACAACCGACAAGACGCCGCCGAGCACCCCGAGCGACGCGCGACGAGGACCCGGCCACCATCCTCGGGGTCGACGAGCGACGACCCCGATCAGCCAGACACTGGACTGCAGGACAAAGAGTGTGACGGCGTACCGCAGGGTGTTCTGTGACGCCCGCACGCCCAGGCCGTCGATCACGCTGTAGGCCGCAATGGACGCGCCGCACGCCAGCGCCCAGTAAGTTCCTTGGAAACTGGCCATGGCGCCTCGGCGCGCGGTCAGTGCGACGATGCCGATGACTATCCCAATGACGCCAAGGAGCCCGCGCGTGCTCAGGTGTTCGCCCGCGAACACCAATCCCCCGCCCGAGACAAGCAGTGGAGCGATACCGCGCGCTATCGGGTAGGACTGGGAGAAGTCGCTACGCCGATACGCGCCGAGCAGCAGCAACTCGTAGCCAACGTGGCACAGCGTCGCTGCGATCACGTACGGGAACGCCTTGGTCGCGGGCAGGCCAACAAAGGGCCACGCCACCCAGCACACGATGGCCACACCGATGTTCAAGAGCGCAAAACTGGCGAATTTGTCGTGCAGACCCTTCGCAATGGCGTTCCAGACTGCGTGCACGACCCCGGTGCCGAGCACGACGACGATGACGGTGGTGCTCACCTCGCCACCTCGACTCCTCGAGATGGCGACGAGTCCGGCACGTCACGCATTCTACGTACGCAGATTTCCCGTGTTTTGGCGCCCCTCGAAAGAGGGTGTCGCCAACGGATAGACTTACACTTCGCGTCTCGAGGTCTCGACTTCGAGAACACCGAGGACCTGTGGTGCAGCTCGGAGTGCACGCCGCCCTGTCAAGGCGGAGGTCGCGGGTTCAAATCCCGTCAGGTCCGCTCGACACCCGAAAGGGTGACGAGGTTAGGTCGAGTAGCTCAGTTGGTAGAGCGCGCGCCTGAAAAGCGTGAGGTCACCGGATCGACGCCGGTCTCGACCACCAACCTCGACCGTCTCCTGGAAACCTACCCTGAGACGGTCACGTCCGCGTTCTCACGCACCTGAATGACGCGCACACGTGCGTGGTGGTGCGAGGACGTCGTGTGCCAGCGCCCCGTTGGGACCAGGCGCAGACGAAGGCCCCGCAGGGCGATCTCCTGTTCGACGATCTTGGCGCTCACGAGACCCAGGGGGGCGATACGCGCAACGACGTTGGAATCGTAACGGCGCTCGACCAGATAGGCGCTCACCATGTTGTGATGACGACGCGTCGTCGAGACCGATCGGTAGAAGTAGGTCTGGGTTGCGTCAGTCAGCGTCTGGGTCATGGCACGAACGTATCGACCCCGTGTGACAACGCGCGCGTGGCACAATACACGAAGCAAATGGGGGGACCATGAGTGAACTACCGAGCGTGACACCACACTTCGTCGAGCAGCCCGAGGGGGTGGCGTGGCCCACCGACGAATGGCCGCGCGCCACCTGCGCGTCCCAGGACGCGTTGGAACGTGTTGTCGACGAGGCATTCACCCGCGACGAACTGGCCGTCACGAACGCGGTCGTGGTGATCCAGGGTGGCCGGGTCCTCGTCGAGCGATACGCCGGCGTGAAGGAGTACTTTGACCGCCCCGCCGAGCCGATCGGTCCAGAGAGCGAACTGCTCTCGTGGTCCATGGCCAAGTCAATGCTCCACATGATCATCGGTACCCTCGTCGACCAGGGTCGCCTCGCGCCCGACGAGCGCGCCCGAGTGCCCGAGTGGGACGACGAGCACGACCCGCGCCACGCGATTCGCCTGCGCGACATGCTCGCGATGCGCGACGGGCTCGCTTTCGTGGAGAACTACGAGATCGGCCAGGTAAGTCACGTGATTGAAATGCTCTTCGGTGAGGGCAAAGAGGACATGGCGAGGTACGTTGCGGCGCTTCCACTCGCACACGAGCCGGGAACGTTCTTCAATTATTCGAGCGGCACGACGAACCTGCTCAGTCGCCTGGTCGCCGACCAGGTCGGCTACGGCGACGCCTACGACCGCTACCTTCACGAGCACCTCTTCGGCCCCCTTGGCATGCGAAGCGCTCGAGCCACCTTCGATCCCACCGGGGTCTTTGTCGCGTCGAGTTTCGTGCACGCCACGGCCCTCGACTTCGCCAAGTTCGGTCTGTTGTACCTGCGAGGCGGACGTTGGCAGGACCGACAACTGGTCTCGTCTTCGTGGGCCGCAACCGCGCAGACGCCACTCAGCAAGGACCCAGACAGCGACGCGTTCTACTCCTGGCAGTGGTGGGTCACGGGTGACGAATTCGCCACGTACTGGGCGAGCGGTTACGAGGGCCAGATGATCAGCGTCGTGCCCATGCTCGACGCGCTCGTCCTGCGCTTTGGCCATACGCCCGAGGAGCAATACCCCGAATTAGGTCTGTGGCGACGACGGGTGCTGCAGGTACTTGCTAAAGACTTTCAGGCGCCTTCGTAGTCGAAGCCGAGGTCGGGGGCGCTGAACAAAGCGTCAAAGACGAACCCCTCTCGTGCCGCCATCGCGGCCGCAGTGCCGCCGCGGTCCACGACCGCGAGCAACACGACGACCTCCGCGCCGAAATCGCGCACGACGTGTGCCGCCTCGAGCAGGCTTGTCCCGCGCGTCACGGTGTCTTCGGTGATCACTACGCGGTCACTCGTGAGGAGCGCACCCGCGATGCGCCCACCCGCACCGTGATCCTTCACTTCCTTTCGAACGCTGAACGCGCGCAACATCCGCCCCCGTGTCGCGGCGACACCGGCGGTGATGAACGAAGCCCCGTCGGCCCCCATCGTGAGACCCCCGATCGCCGTCGCACTCGAGGGCATCTTCGAGAGCAACAGGTCCGCGACGTCGACCATCACCTCGGGGGCGCAAATGGTCTGCTTGGAATCAATGAACCACGAGGACCTACGTCCAGACTTGAGGGTGAAGTCGCCTCGACGCACCGAGTGTTCGAGGAGGTGCTCGAGGACGCGAGCTCGTGCATCACTCACGTCAGCACCACCGATCCCGTGCCACTGCGTACGTGACCGATCACCGACACCGTCAGTCCCATCGCTCGCGCACTCTCGACGGCCGCGTCGGTGTCATCAGCGTCGACCGCGACGACCATCCCGAGCCCGCAGTTAAAGACCCGCACCATCTCGTCAGCGCTCACCGCGCCGCGACGCTGAATCTCGTAGAAGATCTCAGGTGTCTCGAAGCTGTCCATATGGATGACCGCGTCTCGCGTCGAGGGGAGTATCCGACCCACGTTGCCCAAGATGCCACCACCCGTGATATGTGCGGCGGCACGAAGACCGCTGCCCAACGTCTGGACGAGGGCGGTGATCGCGGGTGAATAGATGACCGAGGGGACGAGCAGTTCGTCACCGAGGCTTCGTGTGGCACCGGGGTACGCCGGTTCGTGCAGAGAATCAGGGGTCGTCACGAGCACCTTTCGCGCCAACGAATAGCCGTTCGAACGTAGACCCGGCGACGCGAATCCCAAGAGGACGTCACCCTTGTGGACCCGATGTGGGCCCAGCTCACGGCCCTTGTCGACGACACCCACCGCGAACCCCGCGACGTCCAGGTCGTCGGGCGCCATGACGCCGCCGTGCTCGGCCGTCTCACCGCCGAGCAGTGCGGTCTTGGCTTGTCGACACCCCTCCGCTATGCCGTTGACGAGTTCCTCGAGACGTTCGGGGTCGAGCGCGCCGACCGCGACGTAGTCGAGCAAGAACAACGGTTCGGCGCCCACACAGGCAATGTCGTCGACCAACATGGCCACGAGATCGATCCCCACCGTGTCGTAACGACCGACCTGGCGGGCGATCTCGAGCTTGGTACCCACGCCGTCGGCGGACGCCACCAATACCGGCTCTTTCATCTTCTTCAGATTGAGGGCGAACAGTCCCGCGAAGCCCCCAATGCCGCCCAGCACCTCACTTCGTCTGGTGCTATCAACGACGGCCTTGATGCGCTCGACCGCGGCGTCACCCTGCTCGATCGAGACCCCCGCCGACGCGTAGGTCATCCCGCCGCTCGGTTGGTCGAGGAGCCGACTCACCAGCGACCGCCGGCGGCGCCGAGCGCCACGGGCACGGGCGCGGGGTAGTTGCCGGTAAGACACGCGTCACAGCACTCCCCGTCGAGGCGAATGGCCGCGCGCAAGTTCTCCAGAGTGATGAACTCGAGCGAATCAGAACCAATGAACGCGTTCATCTCACTGATCGAGTGGTTCGCCGCCAGCAAGTCGTCTCGCGTGGGGGTGTCGATGCCGAAGTAGCACGGCCACATGAAAGGCGGCGACGAGATTCGAAGGTGCACCTCTTTTGCGCCAGCGTCGCGCAGCATGCGAACGAGCGCCTGGGTCGTCGTACCGCGCACGATCGAATCATCAACGACCACGAGGCGCTGACCTTCGATGTTCTCGCGCAGGGGATTGAGTTTGCGGCGCACACTGGCGGCCCGCTTGTCCTGGTCGGGAGCGATGAAGGTGCGACCGATATAGCGGTTCTTCACCAAGCCGTAGCCGAAGGGGATGCCCGAAGCCTTCGCGTAGCCCTCGGCCGCGGGGATACCAGAGTCGGGTACGCCCATGACGATGTCCGCCTCGACCACCGACTGACCCGCGAGCAGTTCGCCCATGCGTCGACGCGTCGTGTGGACTTGGTGGCCCATCAGGTAGGTATCGGGTCGCGCGAAATAGACGAACTCGAAGATGCACAGTTTCTGCTTCTCGCCAGCCGGTTCGAGCAGCTGCACCGACTCCACACCCTCGGTGGTGATCGTCAGCATCTCGCCGGGGCGGATCTCACGGATGAACGTTGCACCGACCACGTCGAGCGCTGGAGACTCCGAGGCGACGATCCATCCCTCCGGCTCGTCTTCGGTGCCGAGTCGACCCAAGCACAAAGGGCGAAATCCATAAGGGTCGCGCACCGCGTGCACCGCTTCGGCCTCAAGGATCACCATGGAGAAAGCGCCCTCGGCGCCCGAGAGGACCTCCGCCAGGGCTTGGTCGAGGCTGGCACCTCGCTCCACCGCGCGTGCGAGCAGTTCCGCCACGAGGTCTGAATCCGACAACATCGACGTCACGCGTATGTCTGCGGCGTCGGCGAGCGCCGAGGTGTTGGTCAGATTGCCATTGTGGGCAATGGCGAATCCCGATCGTCCGGCCGAGCGGTAGACGGGCTGTGCGGCGGTCCAGTTAGCGGAACCCGACGTCGAGTACCGGGTGTGGCCAATGACGATGGAACCCGCCAACGCGCGAAGCGTGGTGTCGGCGAACACGTGACTGACCAGACCGTTGTCCTTGACCACGGTGATCTGTTGGTTGTGGTAGGTGGCCATGCCGGCCGACTCCTGGCCTCGATGCTGCAGCGCGTACAACGCGTCATAGCAAAGGTGCGCGACGTCACGACCCGGGGCCACAATCCCAACTACGCCACAAGCTTCCTTCATGCACTCTCCACACTATGGGTCACTTTTTGGAAAGGCACTGCGATATTCTCGCACACACCAACGAGGGGGCCGTGCCGCCTCGGTACGCTGGGAGCGTGATCGACCTACACACGCATTCGAAGTTCTCCGACGGTTCTGACACGCCCAGCCAACTGGCGCAAAAGGCCCATGAACTGGGAATCCTCGCTCTCTCGCTCACCGACCACGACACGACCGCCAGTCACGAAGAGATGGCCGAGGCGTGTGCGCGGGTCGGCGTCGAACTCGTCAGCGGTGTGGAGGTGTCACTGCGCGACAACGAATTCCCCAAGCTACAACCCGACGGCAGCCTCGGACCGCGCAACATCCACGTCCTGGCGTATTTCTTGCCACTCGATCCCGCGAGCGGACTCCAGCAGAAATTGGCGTCGCTTCGCCACGACCGCGACACGAGGAACACTGCGTTGGTCGCCCTCTTACAAGAGCACGGTTTTGAGAAGTTGACCCTCGAGTATTTGAGTGACCTCGCGGGCAACGTGCACTCGATTGGACGCCCGCACTTCGCGCGAGCCATGTTCGAACTGCATCCCGAGATCGTCGGCGAACGAAACGATCAGACCTGGAACCGGGTCTTCACCGACTGGATTGGTAACGAAGGTAAGGCCTACATCCACAAGACCAGCATGTCGGTCGAGGAGTTCGTCGACTCGGCGCGCGGCACTCACACGGTCTTTTCTATCGCCCACCCACTCGTGAACTACGTGGAGGCACCCAACAGCTCCTCGATCGAGACTACGATGCCGCGGGTGCTCGGGTCCCTGCGCGAGCGCGGCTTCAAGGGTGTCGAGGCCTACTACGGCAGCAACACCGCGGCGACCAGGTCACTCATGGTGAAGATCACCCGTGACGCGGGCATGATCCCCACCGGCGGCTCGGATTATCACGGCACCTACAAGAACGACGTCGCCCTCGGGTACGGCAAGTCTGGAGACTTGCACGTCCCTAACGAAATCCTCCACGAGTTGAAGGCGGCTCGTTAGTCCAACGACGCCAGCGCATCCTCGAGCGCGCTCGTTCGACGTGACGCGATGCGCTCGACGGGCAGATCGATCTTCGAGCCGATCGTGAGCCGTGTTCCGCCGATGACGCCCAATTCCACAACGTCCACTGCGCGCGCCGCGGCGCGGGCCTTGAACGCCTCGACGTCGCTGGTCGCCATAACGAAGCGTCCCGGAAACTCACTGAAGAGTTCCGCGTGACTGGTGAGCTCGATCACGTTCGCCCCGATGCCAGTGGATGCGGCCATTTCAGCGATGGCGGTCGCGAGTCCGCCGCCACCCACGTCGTGCACCGCCGTCACGTCACTGGGCGTTGCGGCGCACACCGCGGCGACCTCGCCGGCGACGAAGTCGAACGTTGCGCGAAGGCTCGCACCGTCGAACTCAGCAATACGCCCGCCACGTCGACCACGATTCGTGGCCCAGCGCGAGCCTCCGAGCGGGAAGGGCGAGGCGCCTCGGGCCGTTCGCTTTCCGACCAGGACCATCGTGTCACCCTCTCGCCAAGCCCACCCGGGCGGCGGGGCGACGAGGGACTGGACGACGCCGAGCAGTCCCACGACCGGCGTGGGGTCGATGTCGCTGCCGCCACTCTCGTTATAGAGCGAGACGTTGCCCCCGATGACCGGCAAGCCCAACGCGAGACAAGCCTCGCTCATACCGTCGACCGTCTCGGACAACTGCCACATGACCTCGGGGTGCTCGGGATTGCCGAAGTTGAGACAGTTGACCACCGCCTTCGCACTCGCGCCGACACAGGCCAGGTTGGCGACGCTCTCAGCAATCGTGAGGGCGATGCCCACTCTTGGATCGAGCGCGCACCAGCGCGGGTTCGAATCTGTGGAGATGGCGATGCCGCGCTCGGACGCGGGGAGTCCCGGGCCGGCGAGACGCAACAGCGCCGCGTCGCGTCCGGGTCCGACGACCGTGTTCAAGAACAACTGCGAGTCGTACTGGCGATACACCCACGCCGGGTCCATCAACAGCGCCAGCAGGTCATCGTTCGAAACGCCCTCGGGTTCGTCGAAAGTGGGATCGTCATCGAGCACGGCGTCGAGCGTCGCGGGGCGGGCGCGCGGGCGGTCATAGAGCGGGGCCTCGTCCGCGAGTGACGCGGCGGGAACCTCGGCGAGGATCTCACCGTCAAAACCGTCGCGCACGCGAAGCATCCCTACCGAGCGACCGTTCGCGTCGCGCTGTGGTTCGACCACGTGGCCCACGATGCTCGCGCGCACCTCCCACTTGGCGCACAACGACGCGACCGCTGGCCAGTTCTCGGGCGTGATGATGGCGAGCATCCGCTCCTGACTCTCCGAGGTCATGATCTCGTAAGGTTGCATCCCCTCTTCTCGAAGCGGCACCGCGTTCACGTCGACGTCCATCCCGACGCCACCTCGCGCGGCGGTCTCACTCGTCGCGCACACGAGACCCGCACCGCCCAAGTCCTGGATACCCACCACGAGCCCGCGGTCGAGCAACTCGAGGCACGCTTCGATCAATCGCTTCTCCTCGTAGGGGTCCCCGACCTGCACGCTCGGTCGTTTCGCGTCATCGAGCGACTGCGCGCCGTCCTCGCCGGCAAAGCCCGCTGACGCCAACACCGAGACGCCGCCGATGCCGTCTCGACCCGTCGAGGAGCCGAGCAGCACCGCGAGATTGCCGACACCCGACGCCACGCCGAGCACCAATCGCTCCGTCGGCAACGCGCCCGCACAGAGCACGTTCACCAGCGGATTCGAGGCGTAACACTTGTCGAAGGTCAGTTCACCGCCGATGGTCGGTACGCCGACCGAATTGCCGTAGCCCGAGATGCCCGAGACGACGCCTTCCACGAGCCAGCGCTGACGCGCGTCATCGAGTTCACCAAAGAACAGCGGGTCCATGACCGCGAGGGGTCGAGCACCCATGGTGAACACGTCACGAAGGATGCCACCCACGCCGGTCGCAGCACCCTGGTAGGGCTCGATGGCCGAAGGGTGATTGTGGCTCTCGATGCGGATCGCCACGGCGATCCCGTCGCCCGCGTCGATCACGCCCGCGTTCTCGCCCGGTCCGACGAGCACGTGCTCGGCAGTCGTGGGCAGTCGCTTCAAGTGGATGCGTGACGACTTGTACGAGCAGTGTTCGCTCCACATCACGCCATAGAGCGCGAGCTCCAGGGGGTTCGGGTCACGACGGAGCACCGCGCGGATATCGTCCAGTTCGGAGTCGGTCAGACCAAGGGCGCGATGCAGGGGCTCGGGGGCGCTATTCACCCCACCAAACTAC
>JAJXXA010000137.1 GCA_021781335.1 Actinomycetes bacterium | reverse complement strand
GGCTGCCTGGGACATGGAGGAGTTCGAACTTCACATTCCCTACGCAAAGGATTCGGGCGTCCTCACGATTCCCGTGCGTCGGCCTAAGACATCGATTGAGGTAGGGAGTTAGCGAATGACAATAGACACAACGCGTGACAGTGACGTTCGGGTCAACGATTTTTCGATCAAGTTGGCCAATGTCAACGGAACCGGGTCTGCGAGTGCCAACAGTCTCTTGATGCAGGCCATATTTCGAATGGGCATACCGGTTTCGGGAAAGAACCTCTTTCCTTCGAATATCCAAGGTCTTCCCACGTGGTACGAAATCCGCGTCAACAAGTCTGGCTACACGGCTCGCGCCCTCGAATATGACCTCATGGTGGCGATGAACTCTGCGACCTACGCGGAAGACATTGCCGACGTCAAGGCGGGCGGCTACGTCCTCTTTGACTCGTCGTGGCCGCTCGATGAGCACCTGTTGCGATCTGACGTGACGTTTCTCGGCGTGCCACTCGCGCGCATGTGCATCGAGCACTTCGCCGCACCTCGCGAGCGCATTCTCATGAAGAATGTGGCGTACGCGGGGGCGATCGTCGCCTTGCTCGGAATAGACATGGGCGTGGTGTCGAACCTCCTCTCAGAGACGTTCGCGCGTAACGAACTCCTGCGCGAGTCGAACCAGAATGCGCTGCGTCTGGGTTATGACTACGCGCTCGAGCACTTCACGTGTCCTCTCCCGTTTCGTGTCGAGCCAATGGACGCCACCAAGGATTCGATCCTCATTGATGGCAATACGGCTACGGCGTTGGGTTGTCTGTACGCGGGTGCCACTGTGTCGGGGTGGTATCCGATCACTCCGGCGACCGCGGTGATGGACAACTTCACACGTCTCTGCGCTCAATATCGACGCGAGCCGGTGGAGAATCCGGCACCTGGTGAACTGCCCTACAAGAACAACTACCTCATCATCCAGGCCGAGGACGAGATCGCGGCCATAGGGATCGTGCTCGGTGCGTCGTGGAGTGGGGCGCGGGCCTTCACTTCGACGTCGGGCCCGGGAATCTCGTTGATGAATGAATTACTTGGTCTTGCGTATTACACCGAGATTCCCGCAGTGTTGATCGATGTACAACGCACCGGTCCTTCTACCGGTATGCCGACGCGCACCCAGCAAGCCGATATCTTGCTGTGCGCGTACGCGTCGCACGGTGACACGAAGCACATTCTGCTCTTTCCCGCGAATCCACGTGAGTGCTTCGAATTCGCCGTGCAGAGTTTTGACATCGCTGAACGATTCCAGACACCGGTCTTCATGCTGTCGGATCTCGATATTGGAATGAACGACTGGGTGGTACCCGAACTGACCTGGGACGACACCTATGTCCCGGATCGTGGTCGCGTGCTCAATGACCACGATCTAGAAGCGATGAAAGAGTTCTTTCGCTACGCGGACGAGGACGCCGATTTTGTGACACCACGGACCCTGCCGGGCTCGGACTCCAAGGGCGCTTACTTCATTCGAGGTTCAGGGCATGACAAATTCGGGCGCTACACGGAAAAGCCCGACGAATACCAAGAGGTAGTCGATCGTTTGAAGAAGAAGCACGCCTCCGCCGCGACGCACGTTCCCGCACCGGTGATCGAGCGGCGAAGTGGAGCCACCGTCGGCATAATCACCCTAGGTGGCTGTGACCTCGCCGTACGAGAAGCAGTGGAGCAGTTGGACGAGTTCGGCATCGTCGCAGATTTCATGCGCGTGCGCGGTTTCCCTTTCGTCGAGAGTGTGCGTCAATTCGTTGAAGAGCACGATGAGTGTTTCGTGGTTGAACAGAATCGCGACGCGCAACTTCGCTCATTGATATCTATTGAAACCGGCGTCGCCATCGAACGAATGAAGTCAGTGCTCGCCTACGGCGGTTTTCCGCTGAGTGCTGCGCAAGTTGTAGACGGCATCACTACCCAGTTGGAGGGTTAATCATGACCTCAATCGCCAAACCACTCATTCCCTTGGCCCCACTCGCTAAGAATGAACTTGGTCTCACAATCCGCGACTATGAGGGAGCGATCTCGACCTTGTGTGCGGGATGCGGTCACGACTCGGTGACGGCCGCTATCACGCACGCGTACTGGGAACTCGCCATGCCTCCGCACACGATTGCGAAGCTGAGCGGCATCGGGTGCTCTTCAAAGACCCCGACGTACTTCATCCGCGGTGCTCACGGTTTCAACTCCGCGCATGGGCGCATGGTGACCATCGCCACCGGGGCCAATGCCGCCAACCGCGAGCTCTCGTACATCGGGATCTCGGGCGACGGTGACTCGCTGTCGATCGGGCTCGGGCACCTAGCGCACGCGATCAGACGCAACGTGAACATGGTCTACATCATTGAGAACAATGGCGTGTACGGACTAACGAAGGGTCAGTTCTCGGCGTCGGCGGACATTGGATCGCGTCTGAAAAAAGGTGACCCGAACACGATGGCGCCGATCGATCCGATTCTGCTCGGTTTGAGCATGGGGGCGACGTTCTTGGCGCGCGGCTTTTCAGGGGATAAGGCACAGCTTGTTCCTATCTTGAAGGCTGCCGCAGCCCACAAGGGATTGGCTCTGATCGATGTGATTTCGCCCTGTGTGACCTTCAATGATCACGAGGGATCGACCAAGAGTTATCGGTTCATGCGTGAACACGAGGTGAAAGAGATTGAAACCGACTTTGTGCCGATCCGCAAGGAGATCCATAAGTCGCTCGATGAGAACGATGCCACTGAAATCACGATGCACGACGGAAGCATCGTCCGGTTCCGATCGGTACCGTCGGGCTACGACCCGTACGATCGACAGAGCGTCGAGGAGTACATCCGTGAGCGACGCAGTCGTGGTGAGATCGCAACTGGTCTGTTGTACGTTGACGAGACCGCACCCGACGTACACGAGCTCAACAACACCACCGCTCAGCCTCTCAATCGCGTTGCCTATGACAAGCTCTGCCCGGGCGCGGGAGAGCTCGCAGACATGCAGCGTCACTTTCGCTGAGTCGAGCGTACGAGTCGGTGACTCGAGAGGTCACTGTGAATTCGTAGTTCGTACTTCTCGCGACTAGCGAGTTCTGTGGCGAGTCTCGTGACATCCTCTACTCAATTGTGCGAGGTGGGCGAACACGTACGAAGTGACTTTGGACCCCGGCATTCCTAAGGAATTCCTGCGTTCTCCTTCTTAAGATATTTCTAAGAAGGTCAGCAAGGGAAGGACTGTTATGAGGAATCTGAGTAGGTCTCCAAGGATCGAAAACAAGGGGTCAGCCACCCGAAAGGCGATGGCAATCGGTGCGGTGGGACTGATCGGGACTTTCATGGCAGTCGGCCCGGTCGGTGCGGCGGGCACGTCAGTTCACTCGACCTCGAGCCACGCGTCACTCTCGAGTCACGCGGCCAAGGTCGTCAAAGTCGCGTTCAAGGGCACGTATTCGGGCACGATCGCGCTTTTGTGGAGCAGCACCGGCGTCGAGGCCACGTCGGTCACGGGCCACGGTGCAGGCACGTATGGAGCCAACGCGATGTCGGGTACGGGTGGCGGCTCAGCCGCAAGCACCTGCGACCCGTTCTCGGGCACGGGTGCCCTGACCGGTGCGAGCGGACTCAAAATGAAGATCGTCAGTTCGCCCAAGACCCAGGCGTGCGCGGCAGGTAGCGCGGCGCCGACCAGCGTCAGCGTCACGGGTGTGGCGACCGTGGTGAGTGGAACGGGCAAGTTCAAGGGGGCGACAGGGACGCTCAATTTCAAGGGATCGTTCTCCATCCAGTCAACGACCGCCGGCTCCAAGGAGAGCGACTCATTCAGCGCAACGCTGACCGGCGTTCTCACGATCAAGAAGTAAGCAAACAAACAACTAAAGGAGTTTTACGATGAAGAGAATCATCTCAGTTGTAGCGTCGGGCGGGCTCGTGCTCGGTTCCGTTGTGTCGTTCGCAGCGGTGGCGTCTGCGGACACCACGACGACGACCGCACCCACCACCACGACGACTGCACCAACCACGACGACGACGCTTGCGCCGCCCGTGCAGGGGTCCGCACCACTGCCACTCGCGCTCAGCGTTGACACGGTTGTCGGCTCAGGCGGTTCGGGAGTACTCAAGGCAACGGTTGGCTGCGCGCAGACCAACCAGTTTCTGATCGGCCAGACAGTCGTGTTTCGCATGTCGGGTCAGAACGTGTTGACCGGTGGTACGCCTCTGACCCCCGCGAATGTCGCCAGTGCTCAGATCATCATTCCGGGCGTGGCCACACCGCTGGCGATGAACTATGGCAACCACGGTACGGCTGCGTTCTGGAGTGCTGGCTGGAACACGACCGGATACCCGACGACCGGCATCGTCAACTTCAAGATCCAAGTGACGTCATTGGCGTCACCGGCGAAGACCAAGGTCGTTGCTTATCGAGCCAAGGTCGGCAACCGAATGGTGCTTCGACACAAGAAGGTTGTCGTCGTCCCGGCGGTCAAGGGCGCGACAGTGACGTGGAGCCAGGCAGGTTTCTCGCCGAACTCGAACCTCACCCTTAACGCGGTGCCCGTCGGCTAGTTCGCGACAAAGAAGAGATTGCAGTTGAGGGCCCGAGCGAATTGAAGTAGTGAGTTTCGCTCGGGTCCTCGAACGTAGGAAACCAACCACACGCGGACAGGGGTTCGCGTCAATGAAAAGGGGAAGTCATGTTCACAGCAACTACCACGAGGCGTGTGTGGGGTCGAATCGGCCGCACGATGGCTGTCGCGGTGCTACCACTCTCGCTCATCGCGGCGACGAATGGCGCCAACGCGGCGACGACCACGTCAACGACACCACCAATCGTGGCGCTGACGCCACCCGCGATACCCGGTGTCGCGCCACTGCCTGGTCCCATCGCGCCCTCGGCCACCTTGAGCCCCACGGTCGATGTGTTGACGATCAACCCACTGGCCGGAGGCCCCGTTGGCTCGTCGATGAGCATCACCGGATCGGGTCTCGCGCCCAACGCCAGCGTGCAGCTCACGTGGGCGACGGTGAACGCGACGTGGACGGTCGATCCCGAGCCCAACACGGTGAATTACATGGGGCGCGCAACCACGAACGTGACCGTTGTCCTCGGCGCGGCGACTACTGACGCGACGGGCAAATTCACCTTTACGAGGAGCGTCCCCAATGACTTCGGTGGTTCCCACCAGATCTACGCAGTGATCAACGGGGTAGAAGTGGCCGAAGGGGCGTTCGTCATTACGCGAACCCTCACCGTCACCCCTCGCAGCGGTCCGATCGGTACGCCGATCAAGATCACCTACACCGGCATGGGTTCAGCGCTGTTCCAAGCGAGTGCGTCACTGCTGTGGGATAACCACATCACCGGCGAACTCGTCTCAGAGTGGACACGCGGCACCGGCACGACAACGATCTACGCGTCCGGACCGGTCGGTACCCATGAGATCATGGTCGGCGACGCCCTCACGTTCCTGTACTTGAATCCCATCCAGTCTCCCTACCCCTTCATGAATGGTGCGGAAGTCGCGTTCCACGTCACGAAGGACAACGGTCCGACCGCTCCGTCGATCACGTGGCCAGTGTCGGTGGCCCCAACGCTCGCGTCGCCCACGACCTTGCAGCCCGGACAACTCGATCCCGCGAGTTCCGCCACGGCGACGCTCTCTAAGAGCAGTGGTCCAGTGAACACGGCTGCGACACTCTCGGTGACGGGTCTTACGACCTCCGGCGCCGATCAAGTCGTCTGGGCCACCGAGAGCGGTAGTCGAGTGGACTGCAACAGCGTGACGGGACAAGGTTGTTGGGTGCCGGTGTCGACGCCACTCGGGTCCGCTACGCCGGTCAACGGCGCATTCACAATGCCCGTGACCGTACCGGACGGACTTGGTGGTTGGCACATGGTCCTTGTCATGAGTGGCACCAAGATCGAAGCGCAGGTTCCTTTCTACGTGAAAGAAAGCATTGTGCCGTTCTACAACAAGAGCGGTGCGTTGGTCAGTGAGGGAATTGCCACGGCGAGTACCGCGCCGAGCGCATTCGCTGCAGGGAACTCGGGCGTCGGCACGTACACGTTCAAACAGGGTCAGGAGTTCACCATCAGTCTGAAGGGCGTTGGATGGACGCAACTCGACAACACACTGACGGTCGACTACGACAACAGTTACATCGGCTACGGATGTGGATTCAACTCGAATGGCTATCTGGTGATCCACCTCTTCGCCACGGGCGGTGTCGGGACGCACATCATTGACCTACACCCGATGCTGTACACCAGTCAGCCCGCGTTCGCGAACACGCCGTTTGGTCTCGCGCCGGTGCTGACTGCCGGTAATGACTACCCGGGCTTGGCCCTCGGTTATCAGATCCCTTCGATGCACTTCTCAATTCGCATCGTCAAGTAATCTCATCCGCCGGTACACGCAGCCTCGCCTCTCGGTCTTCGAGAGGCGAGGCTGTCGTTCGCAGTAGCCGCGCCGCGTGGGCGGGGAGCCACCAGTTCCATCGACCGAGCAAGGTCATGACGCTGGGCAAGAGGAGTCCACGAACGAGTGTGGCGTCGACGAGTACGCCCAACGCAAGTCCGACGCCAAGTTCTTGGAGTCCCGCGACGTGACCGAAGACCAGTCCGCTCAGGGCCGCCACCATGATCAGTGCCGCGCTGGTGACGACACC
>JAJXXA010000016.1 GCA_021781335.1 Actinomycetes bacterium | reverse complement strand
ACGATGTGATGCGCCTCTCGGGGATCAACGCTGCGCAGTTGGACGCGGTGGAGGCGCGTGAGCGCGTGGAGCTTGAGCGTCGTAGCACCGCCTTTCGAGGCGCACGAGCGCGACTCGATCTGCGCGGGCGCACGGTGGTCGTGGTCGACGACGGTGTTGCGACCGGTTCGAGCGCACGCGCTGCATGCCAGGTGGTGCGCGCCCAGGGTGCCGGGCGCGTGATCCTGGCGGTACCGGTCGCACCAAGGGATTGGCTGACCCGCATGGGCGACGCCGCCGATGAATATGTCTGTCTCGAGACCCCCGAGGCGTTCTTCTCTATCGGTCAGTTCTACGAGAACTTCGAACAGAGCACTGACCAAGAGGTCATCGCCCTTCTTGAACGTTCGATGCGACGCAGTTCAACGAACACCTCCGCGTCGAACGACAGCGACGGTTTCGTGGAGCGCGACGAGGAAATCGAGATCGATGCGGCGGGAGTGCGACTCGCCGGGCAGCTCCACACGACGCGCGGCGCCAATGCCCTCGTGGTCTTCGCCCACGGGAGCGGGAGCAGTCGACTCAGTCCTCGCAATCGCTACGTCGCGAGCGTGCTCAACGCCGGTGGCCTCTCGACCTTGCTGTTCGACCTGCTCACCGTTGCAGAGGCGAGGGACCGGTCAAACGTCTTTGACATCTCGTTACTGGCTCAACGTCTCGTGGACGTCACGCAATGGTTGCGCACTGACACGAATCTCGCCCGACTTCGCGTCGGCTATTTCGGCGCCAGCACCGGCGCCGCGGCTGCGCTGTTGGCTGCAGCCCGGCTGGGTGCTGAAGTGGGTGCCGTCGTGTCAAGAGGTGGCCGTCCCGACCTCGCCGGAGAGAACCTCGGCGACGTCACGGCGCCGACCCTCTTGATCGTTGGAGGAGACGACTCGACCGTGCTCGAACTCAATCGCGAAGCGCAGGCCCGGTTGCACTGCGAGAACACACTCATTGTCGTTCCGCGTGCGACGCATCTCTTCGAAGAACCCGGCACACTCCAGATCGCGGCCGAAACAGCTCGAGACTGGTTTGTCGTCCACCTCGCAACGATGCACGCGCCGTGAAAGGGGCGACGCAACGCGCGTCGACTTCAGTGGTGCGGCTGGAGGGATTTGAACCCCCGACACTCGGTTCCGAAGACCGATGCTCTATCCGCTGAGCTACAGCCGCATGTACTGCCCGCACCTTCATATCACCCGAGAAGATCACCGCGCAGACCAGAATCGTACTACTCGTGTGATGTGGCGAACAAAGCTCCGTGTCACACTGCGAACTCGCGCAGTCGAAGTTAGAGTCTTGGTAACTCGTCAAAGGAGAAGCCGCGATGTCCAAGTTGGCAGGTGCCAGTACCTGGGAAGAGGAACTCTACGAGCATCTCACCTCCCACGAGCAGACCGAAGGCGCGATGCTGAGCGAATACCGCGACGCCGCAACGACCTCGTCGTCCAGCGCGTTTCGCTACCTGAGCGCACTCATCATGGAAGACGAGATCCGCCACCACAAGGTCTTTCGCGACCTCGCCGCAGCACTCAAACACGACGTGGAGCTCGACCCCGAAGCCCCGGCGATTCCTCACATGGGTACGTGGGGTGATGACGCCAGCGCCGTACTGACCTTGACTGACGCGCTCCTCGAGCGCGAGCGCGAAGATGAGAAGGAACTCAAAGCCCTGACCTCAGAGCTCAAGAGCCTGAAGGACGAGAGCCTGTGGCCCCTGCTCGTGCGACTGATGGAGATGGACACCGCCAAGCACATCGAGATCTTGAAGTTCGTTCGACGCCACGCGCGTCGGTCGGTCAAATAGGGACCCTCGCCAGTCTCAGCCGTGCGTGAACTCGCGGCGTAACCGCGCCTTTTCCACCTTGCCCATGGCGTTTCGAGGGAGTTCGGTGACGATGATGAATCGCTTCGGGACTTTGAAATTTGCCAGCGACGATCGCGCCATGACAACGAGTTGCGCCTCGTCGAGGTGCACATCCGCCTGCGCCACGACGACGGCGGTGACCGCCTCGCCGAAATCAGCGTCGGGTAGACCGATGACGGCCGATTCGAGCACCCCCGCAAAGGTGTCGATGACCATTTCGAGCTCTTTGGGGTACACGTTGTAACCACCCGTGATTATGAGGTCCTTGGCTCGACCGACGATCTCGAGGAAGCCATCATCATCGACAACACCGACGTCTCCGGTCTTGAACCATCCATCCGCGGTGAATTCCGTCGCTCGAAGTTCAGGGCGATTCCAATACTCACCGAGGACGTTGGGTCCCTTCACCTCGATATCGCCAGGCGACCCACCCGTCACGCGAATGTTGACGCCCGGCAACGCCCGACCCACCGTACCGACCTTCAATGTTCCATCGATCGGATTCGACGTGATGATCCCTGTCTCGGTCATCCCGTATCGCTCGACGATGTCGTGGCCGGTGCGCTCGGCGAACTGCTCGTGCGTCACGCGCAGCATCGGCGCCGACCCTGATGTGAACAGACGCATACCCTTGACAATCTCGCGGTCCAATCCGGGTTCGGCGAGGAGACGAACGTAGTACGTCGGGACACCCATGAACACCGTGGCGCTCGAAACTTGTCCCAGGACTTCGCGCGCGTCGAAGTTCTCCATCAAGATCATCGAAGCCCCCGACGAGAGCGCACAGTACGCGCCCACGAAGAGGCCGTGGGTATGAAAGAGCGGAAGGGCGTGGAGCAGCGTGTCGTGCGGCGTGAAGCCCCAGACCTCGTTGAGCGTCTGGCAATTGGAGACAAGATTGCCGTGGGTCAACAGCGCTCCCTTCGCGCGTCCGGTCGTTCCCGACGTGAAGAGCATGGCGGCCGGCGCGTTCTCGCCACACGTCACGTCAACGAAGTGAGTGGACTCTTCGTGCGCTTGATGCACGAGACCATGCACGTCCACGCGTGGTGTGTCGTGTTCGATCAACGTCTCGCGCACGAGCAACGAGGGGCTCGCGTCGTCGAGCAAGAGGCGTGTCTCTCGATCGGTGTAACTCGTATTGAGCGGCACATAGATCGCACCGATCCTCGCGCACGCGATGTTGAGCGCGAGAAGTTCTGGGCACTTGGGTGACTGCACCGCCACGCGGTCGCCTTCGTTGACGTGGTATCGATGGACCAGGAGGTTTGCCAATTGTCCCGACAATCGATCGAGATCCGCGTAACGCATGTGTCGACCATCCACGGTTGCGATCGCGACCTTCGAGGGGTTCGTACGTCCAGGACCGAGGAGCGTCGTCGCCACGAGGTTCATCCCTCGACCTATCCCTTCTCGGCGCACCCGCGCCCTACCAACGCCACGGTAGGCGCAACGACGCACCACCCTGGCGACATTACGATTTGACGATCGACAACCCACCTGCGACGAATCGCTGGTGCGTGGATCGCCGGCGCGTGACGCAAAAGAGGTCACCGGCGCTTCGCCTGGACGAATCGCCGGTGACCGGGTACTCGGTGGACTGTGCTTACTTCGTCGAGACCTTCGTCTCATCAGTTGTCGAACCCTTCAGGTGGGGCAATGCGTCTTCGAGCGATGTCGTCGCGTCCAAAGTCTTCAGTGCGGCCACCACTTCTGGGTGCTCTTCTGTCTGCGCCGCTCCATCACGCGAGCCACGGCGTTGTCGATAACCAGATATGACGCCATCGACACCGATCCAACTCGACGTCCTCCACGTAGCGAGAATGACGAGTGCGAACAACGCATAGAACGCGCAGACGCTGGCGGTGCCCGACATCACGTAGGTGAAGAGCAACGCCAAACTCGCGAGGGCGGCGAATGGAGTGAGAAATCCGAGCGCCAGGCAAATTCCGATGACGAATTCCGAAACCGCGACAACGACACCGATCCATCCCGCATTGGGCACCACAAAACTGTGCAGGAAACTGCCCCACCAGCTGTACGCAGGCACTCCGTGGGTTGCGAAGCCAACAACACCGGCACCGCCGTTATGCATGAAGCCCGGATTCTCAGCGCCCCACAACTTGGCGACACCCGCCTGGATCCACATGACACCGAGCCACACACGCATCGCGGTCCACACGAGTGCAGAAGCCTTTGACTGTTGCAGCCACTGGAGAACTCGTGGCGTTCGAATCTTTGAGGGATTCCCGATGATTCTTAGGAGACTTTCCATGGCACTGCCTACTTTCCGATCCCATCTCAATGGGACCCTGTCGTAAGTATCCACCCCCTTGTGAAATGTTTCACAGAGGACAAATACCCGACTTGACCCCGAGACGATCATCGAGATTCACAACCCTCCAACGCGTGCGTGACTCTTCAGGTTCACGTTGTGCCGTCGTATGAGAACCCACAGAGGGTATTCACCTCGACAACGCACGTCTACCTTTGGCGTCGAAGAACTGAAGCGGGAGCGGCGACTCTTCGCAATTTGACAGGATCTCGAGATCACCCCATGTCTGGACGCCTGACCATCACAGCTATCGCGACGGCACCAACAGAAGAGACAAATAATCGCTGTTCGTCACGAAGTCCTTGACGCCATAGGGTTAAGCGAGATCGGCCACTTCGCGCCGTGCGTTCCCCGCCAAGACTGGTGCGGCTGGAGGGATTCGAACCCCCGACCCTCGGTTCCGTAGACCGATGCTCTAATCCGCTGAGCTACAGCCGCAATGTTGTTGGATATCCAGCCTAGCCGACCGCTGTTCGAGCGGTCGAGGTGCCCTCACTACCATGCACATATGACCCGTTCGTTCAGCCAAGATCTCCCCCAGCTCCTGGCGAGGTCCAACGACGCGATGATCGATTTGCGCCACGATCTTCACGCACATCCCGAGCTTTCCTTCGAAGAGCACCGCACCACGACGGTGGTGCGCGAGCGTCTGGTCGAGCTCGGCTGGGAATTGGGCCCGTGCCCGACGGCTACGGGTGCTGTTGCCACCCTGCGCGGTACGAAGCCCGGCAAACGAGTGATGATTCGAGCCGACATCGACGCCCTGCCCGTGACCGAGGAGAGTTCGCTTCCCTACGCCTCGAAGAACCACGGTGTGATGCACGCCTGCGGTCACGATGTCCACACTGCGGCGCTGCTCGGGGTTGCGGACATCTTGGCCCAACGACGAGAGGAGCTGGCCGGCGAATACACAGTGGTATTCCAACCCGCAGAAGAAGGCCTCGGTGGAGCGCGCGCCATGATTGAAGGTGGACTGCTCGAAGCGCATCCCGTCGATTTTGTCATCGGAGCCCACGTCACCTCGCTCGCTCCCGTTGGTCTGGTCGCCACCCGCGCGGGCATCATGATGAGTGAGGCCACCTCGCTCGCGGTGCTGATCAAGGGCAAGGGCGGCCACGGTGCGATGGCGAGCAGCGATGGGAACGTGGTACTGGCCGTCAGTCATCTCGCACCACGCCTCTTCGAGGTCGTGACTGGCCTCTCCTACGAAGGCACCGACTGCGCGTGTTCAGCCGGCGTCATCCAAGCGGGCACCGCGAACAACGTGGTCCCCCGCCAGGCGTTGCTGCGCGGCACCCTTCGCACCTTCACCTCTGATCAACACCGAGAAGCCATCTCGCGCCTCGAGCGGATTCTGCGTCAGGTGCAAGACGCCTACGGTGTCACGTGCGAGCTCGTGTGCGATGAGAGCACACCTGCGGTGACGAACAACGCCGATGTCGCCACTCGCGTGTTGTCCAGTGCTCGTTCGCTCATGGGTGACCACAATGTCTGGGAGTTGCCGCCGGCGTCGCCCAGCGACGATGTCTCAGAATTTCTCAATCGCGTCCCGGGGTGCTACATGTTCGTCGGCGGTGCCATGGCCGACGGTTCGTCAGGCATGCATCACAGTCCCGATTTCAGTGTCGACGATGGCGCCCTCAGCGCAGTCGCGGGCGTCCTCTCGACGAGCGCGGTCGACCTCGCTCAGCTGTAGAACAGACGAGCTGCGCCGTGCAGGGGCGCCTGATTACCGTTGATGACGACACGACACCCGAGCGACGCGAAATGACTTGGTGACACCCTGCGCGCGTTTCCGCCGGCGAGGTGGACGACTTCGGCGTGGAACTCCTCGCAGAAATTCTTGATGGCCCTCGCGACCATCCGGAACCACTCACGCTCGTCGTTCGCTCTTCCGCGCTCTCCCACCAGCTGGTCGTAAGTCATACCGTTCTCGAACAGCGCCGCACCTACGTCACGCACACGCTGCAGTTCGCCGTCGACGCATAACGCGAGTCCGAGCCCGGTGCCCAGCGTGAGCACGAGTTCCACGCCCTGGCCTTCGCAGCAGCCGAGCGCCGCAAGTTTGGCGTCGTTCACGACCCGCACGTCTCGTTGCGTTGCTCGCTGCAACGCATCTTGGAGCGCGAATCCGCGCCATTGTCGCTCGAGTTCGGGGTCGACGTCGGTCGTCACCCCACCGGGTCGTGAGAGATTACCTGGTCGAATGACGTGGCCGTCGTCGAACTCTCCGGGAAAGCCGACACCAATCGAGGTCGAATCGCTCTGGAGGATCCGCTCGCTCAAGAGCTCGACCAGCCGTTCGGGCGAGCACGGGTACGGCGTTGGCTTTCGTCGGATCGATTCAAGCAGCTCTCCGTGCGCGTCGACGTGACAGAACTTGATGTTGGTCGCTCCGATGTCGATCGCCAGTATCTGTTTCGACTGCGAGTCTCGCTCAATCGCCATGGCTAGATGGTAGTAACGCATTCGCCGTTCCACGGCGTTGCAGACGTCGGATTTTCCACCACGGTCGAAGCCGCACGACGATCACCGGCCTTCGTCCGGCGACCACCAGTGCGGTGCCCCGAGGGCGCTGGCGGATGCTCTGCGCTCGGACCTGCGATGTCGGTGGCTCCAATTCGGGCAGATACGTCGAGACCGTTGGATCGGCAAGGCCGCCGAGCACCATCCTCGTTGTGTGATTGTTCACAATGGTCGCGGCTCGCGGACCCCATCGTGCCACGAGTTGCGCGAAGTCCTGGACAACCGTCACGAGCGTGACGTCGAGTCCGCTCACGGTCGCGGCCAGTTGGTCGAGCTCGTCGAGGGACGCGACGGTCGCGGCTTCGTCGAGCACCATGAGGAGCGGACGTTGGCGTCCTTGATCACAGCGTCGCTGCTGCTCTTCGAGCATCATGCGCAGCGCCCCTCGAAAGAGAGGTTCGTAGTGGGCCTGTTCGCCACGAGGACTGCACAAATAGAGCGTGTCCGCTCGACCCACGATGTCACGGACGTTGACGACGCGTTGGCGAAATCGCCAGGGCAAGAGCATGGTCTCGGCGGTCGTGAGCACACCGTCGAGCGTCTTCGTGTCGTGACCGAGAAACGAGCTGAGGATCTCGCACGCATCGTCACGCGCCCCTCCCTCGAGCCACGCGTCGAGCTGGCGATGCTCGACCGCCGCCGACACGTCAAAGATGTCACGTCCCGTCGAGTACGCACGCATCATCAGCGACGCGACGAGCTTGGTTGAGAGGGTGTTCCAGAACTCGACGTCCCCCTTGGTACTCGAACCCGACGTGAGATCACGCGCCACGCGCATCGCGTGACGAAGTGACGTCACGCCCTCGAGGGGGTTCCACGTGAAGCCGTTGTCCACGCCCGGCTCGAGGATGTGCGCGGTACCGAGCGCGCTGCGCCACGCGAGCGTCGCATCCACGACGTCACGCTTGACACTCGTGACGACCGCGGGACCGTTCCAGCCGAGCAGGGCCGGCACGACGAGCGCACTGGTCTTTCCCGCTTGGGTCGGTCCGACGATGAGCAGCGAACTGCGCTCCGTGAGCCGCATCACTGGTCCGTACGAGATCCCGTGCCACGTGCGTCGACCGAGGATTGGCCGGTCGCTACCCACGCATCGCCACGTCGGTGTCGATGATGTCGCGATCGCGCGCGTCGGGCATGAAGCGCACGATCGAGCGGTGCACGCCGTAGCGCACGAGTGCCACGCCCTTGGGCGCGGCGACGAGATACTGATGCTCACGCGCGTGCAGGCCCAATGCGCTCGCGATCACCACCGCCTCGTCGGCGGGTTGACGAAAGAGCCATGAGGTCTCGCATTCGCGCAACAGCCCGAGCGCCCGCGCGCGCTGGGCGCTTCCTTCGTCGCCCGCCGCCCCCACGTCACTCCATCGGTGCAGGACGAGCACATGGCTGAGCCCGCGCGAGCGCGCGAGTTTCCACGAGCCTTGCAGCCAGCGAAGCGCGTGATCATCGCCGAGCAGCGCCCACGCCTCATCGAGGACGAGGTAGCCAAGCGACTCTGCACCCCCCACCACTTGTTGGGCTGCACCCACCGCGCTCAGGGCCGCAATCGACAGCGAGTGAGTTGACCACTGCGCCGAAAGGTCCAGTACGACGAGGTCACCGCGAAAAGCCATGGGTTCGCCGTCACCGTCGAAGAGGCCCGCGAGGTCACCATGAATGAACCGGTAGAGCGTGAGGGCAAGCCCCCGCGTCACCGACGCCACGGGCGTCGAGATGCTGGACTCCACGGCGTCGTACAACGCGCGAAGGAGTCGGGTCGGGCGTGGCGACGAGAGGTCCTTGAACAATTCGCTGAGTGCGTAGTGCTGCTCGGCGCCGAGTGGCGCTCCCTGGGCCGTCGCCACGAGTACCCGCACGAATTCACACGCTTCACGGTCGTCGCTCGAGAACGGATCACACCAACCGTCACGCCCCAGCACCACCGGACGCACGCCGTGCGCTCGCGCGAGCGCGCCGTATTCACCTTTGGGGTCGATGACCACGACCTTTCGTCCGCGCACGAGAGCGCGCTCGAGCAGCATCTTGACCATCGTGCTCTTGCCCACTCCAATCGAGCCCGCGACGATCATGTTCGGGTTGGAGACCATCGCGGCGTCATACGCATCGAAAGGATCAAAGACGAACCGACCCCCGCGTAGGGCGTACCCGAGCGGTTCACCGTGAAGTCCGGTCCCGGCGTCGTGCGAAGGGAGCCGCAAGCTCGTAAGGTCACCCGAAGTCGCCCAATGCGTCCAGGCGCGCGTCACCAGCCCGGCCCACCTGGCAACGAGAAGCTGAGCCACGACCACTGGCGACCGACACCGGTGTCGAGACGAAGCCCTGACGCCACCGCTCGACGTCGCAGATCGCTGCTCGCCTCTCGCAGCTCGCCGAGACTGGCGCAGTGCATCGTGACGTAGACCCCGAGACGAAGCAGGGCGTGCCCGCTCGCAACCAGTTCTTCGCGCTGACCAAGCCGCTCGGTCGCCAGTGCCGCGCGGGCGCTTCGACGAAAGCCCGCGGCGCGCGCGACCTGTGCGTCACTGCCAACACGATGCACCGCTCTCGACGAGAGCCGCTGCGCTCGATCAGAACCCACGACCTCGACGTGCAGTGCGAGATCGATGCCGGACATCGAATCTTGAAGCCGTTCGAGGAGGGCTCGCTCCTGGGTAGCCCCTTGGAAGTCATCGATGCGAATGATCCGTTGAAGGCCACCGCTCACTCGAAGATAACTCCAGCGTTCGAGAATAAGACTCATGGACCCCGACTTTCGCTCGACAACCTCTTCAACTAGCGCGTTGCTGGGCGCCCAGCCTTCGCAGACGGTGGCGTCGCGCGCGAGGGTGAGAAAAGTCCTCACGGTACCCCCAACGCCGCACACGTGTACCGAGACGTGACTGAACGTCGCTCCAACCGCGAGTCCGTTCACCAGTTCCGAAAGACGCCGAGCGTTGAGGGCGTCATCGCCCGAGAGGTCGAGCCGTCCGTGGTGCTCGAGTTCAAAGCCGCGAAAGGTCGCCGTGCCACCCGCCACAAGTTCGACCACATCGCCCTCGCGCGAACTCGCAACGCTGCGCCAATGGGAACGAGCGCAGTAGAGCACTGCGACCTTGGTGAACTCGCCGATCGTGAGGCCGCGTAGGCAACGCACCGCGGCACCCACCAGACCCACACCGAGCGCCAGTTCTATCGCGAGAGTGTGCGTCCGTACAAGCCAGTCTCCACAGAGGAAGGATCCCGCGACGACGAGCACGACCTGGTGGCGCGCGAGACCGAGCCACGTGTCATGCGCATCAGCGCGCCCAAGGCCGACCGCATCACTCATCGAAGTGCCACCCCACGACTGGTCCGAGGTCATCTGTGGAGTACGCGACGTGTCCACCGCGAAGTGTCGGTGTCCCGATTGGGGGTGGCAGTTTCACGCCCGTGTATTCGGGAGGCTCGAACTCGGGGCTCGGCTCCCACATGTCCAGTCCGAGGTCGTCGGGTCGCCCAGGGGGTTCGGGCATTGCGGGCGTGGGAGCAACTGCCCGCACCGCTGTCCCCGCGAGTGACGTCGGCGCGTTCATCGCACTCTGGGTCATGCGCTGGCGAAGCCCGTCGAGATGGTGCACCGCCGACTGCTCGAGAAAGGGAACGAGTCGAAAGAGGAGAAACGGTGAGAACGTGGCGAGCACCATTGTGACCGCGCCCGTGATGATCTCGGTCGCCGACGAGCCGCGCAGTTCGTCGAAACCGAGCGACAACGTAATGACAATGAGGTATTTGGAGAACGCGACCGCGAGAAACGTCTCCGCGAGTCGCCAGCCAATGCGTCGCATGGCGGGGAGCGTGGAGAGTGGCACGATCACCGGAACGATCACCAACAGCAACGTCAGAACGACCGTGCGCACGATCAACTCGCACCACAAGAGCCACGAACCGACCACGACGCCGATCGCGAGCAGGAACAACGCAAACCCTGGCGTCGCCGGTGTCAGTGTCGAAAAGTCCATCGCGAACTTCGCCGCGTGTTCGCTCATCGACGCCGACGCCGTGCTCGAAAGCTGATTGACGGCGCTCAAGATCATGCCACTCACGGGCCGTGCGAGCGCAATGCCAAGCACACATGCGGGGGCGACCCCGAGGTAGACACGCCACAAGGACGCTGTATCGGCGTGGCGAAGCGCCTGTAGCGTGCTCACCAAGAGTCCGATCAGCATCAACAGGGGCGCGAGCGCCAACAGCACGTTGAATTCCGGGGTGGCTGACGTCAGCACCGTGGTGGGTTCACTCGCCGACGAGACCATGATGCCCGCCGCTTTGAAGAACCACTGGACACTGGTCAGCACCCACCCCGTGAGTGCCCCAAAGACATCACCCAACGTCGCCTTCGCAATCGATGTCGTCGCACACGACATTGGCGAGAAGAAGCACAAGAGGTGCGACATCAGTGGACGCTGAGCCCCGTCTTGAAGAAGAAATTAATGAGTTCTGGCGCCGCGCCGATCAGGACCGCGGCGACGAGCGACGTCAGGACCGCGCGACGTCCCGCGGCCGATTGGTGCATGTTCTGGGTGTGGCTCCCGAGGGCCCAGAGACCAGCACCCAGTACCAATGCCACGAGGGCACCGATGAGGGCCCAGCCCCCGATCCCATTTACCATCTGTTGGAGCGCTACGCTGCCCGGGAGATATGTGATCGACGGATCGAGTTTGACGTCGGCGAAGAACATGGGTGACTCGCTTTCAAGAGGAGAGCTCACAATGGTCGCTGCCGCTTCACTTCGTGGTTCTTCTGCGAGACTGAGGGGGTGATGATCGCGTCGACCCCAAATATCGCAGCGCACTGGACCCCAGTGGTGTTGTACCTCGCAGCATTCGGTGTATTCGTGCTGGGCATACTCATCGGCATCTTGTTCTTTCGCCGCCGGGGCCACCGTGCGATAGCGCAACGCCTCACGGCGCTCGGAGGGCGCCTGGGCGTCGAGCCGCAAGACGACAACGGAAAGGTCGAAGCGGCCCTCAGTTACCTCGAGGAAGCCACGGGCGCCGCGACAACCGCAGTCTCTGAGTCGAGCGCCGAGTCGATCAGGCTCCGTCGTTCACTGGACGCGCTGCCACTCGGGCTCGTGCTGTGCGACGAGTCCGGTGGCGTCCTCTTTCGAAACGCCCAGGCCGAGGCCCTCATGGCCAGTCGCTACGGTGACGCCATTGCGGCGCAAGCGGTGACCGACATCCTCGCCGAAGGGTGGACCAATGGTGTCGCTGATCGAACCATCGACATCTACGGTCCACCGCGACGAACCCTGACGATCAGGGCCTCGGTCATCGATGACGGGCGCCGACCCTTGGGCGTGATTGCCATCATCGAGGACGTCTCGGAGCGACGCCGCCTCGAGGACATCCGTAGAGACTTCATTGCCAACGTCTCTCATGAGCTGAAGACGCCCATGGGCGCACTCGGGCTGCTCGCGGAGACCCTTCAATTCGAGCACGACCCCTCGGTCGCAAATCGCCTCGCCGCACGAATCAATTCGGAGGCCTTTCGTGTGAATCGAATCATCGAAGACCTCTTGGACCTCTCACGCATCGAGGGCGAAGGTTCGCCGTCTCGCGAGCCGCTTCCGGTCTCGCTCGTGGTCGCTGACGCGATAGAACGCATTCGCACCTCGGCCGAGCAGCACAACGTGACGCTCACTTTCGTCGAGCCCGACGCCAATTTCGTTGTCGTGGGTGATCGACGCCAATTGATCTCCGCGGTGCATGCGCTGCTCGAGAACGCCGTGGTGTACTCGCCCGTGGGCGGCGACGTCACCATCTCGATCTCGCGCATCAACGCGAGTACCAACGACGACGGCGAGACGGTCGGACCGTTGATCCACATCGACATCAAGGACCAGGGTGTCGGCATCCCGGCGAAGGACCTCGAGCGGATCTTCGAGCGCTTTTACCGCGTGGACCCGGGTCGCGCCCGAGAGACCGGGGGCACCGGTCTCGGACTCAGTATTGTTCGTCACGTGGCGCAAAATCACGGTGGAACGGTGTTGGTTGAATCTCGTGAGGGTGAGGGATCGACCTTCACCCTCGAGCTTCCAATGAACCACTGATGAGCAAGCGGACCGAAAACGAGAAACGCATTCGCCTTCTCCTCGTCGAAGACGAGGAGTCCTTCGTCGACGCGCTGACCATCGGGCTCAACCGTGAAGGCTTCGATGTCGACATCGCACGAGACGGTCAAGAAGCGATCAATCGCTTCACGAGTGCTTCGTACGACCTCGTGCTGCTTGACCTGATGTTGCCCAAGGTGTCGGGACTTGACGTGTGTCGCACCATCCGGTTGTCGAGCGACGTGCCGATCATCATCGTGAGCGCGAAGGGCGAAGAGGTCGACATGGTCCTCATGCTCGAGATCGGTGCTGACGACTACGTCACCAAGCCGTATCGCCTTCGTGAGCTCGTCGCTCGAATCAGGGCGGTACTGCGTCGACGCGAGAACCACGAGGTACTCGACGCCAGTGATGAACTCCTCGAAGTGGGACCGATCCGCATGGACGTCGACGCCCGTCGATGCTTCGTGAGTGGCGAAGAGGTCAAACTGCGTAAGAAGGAGTTCGCGCTGCTACGACTGCTGCTCGAGAACCCCGGTCGAGTCCTCACACGAGAAGTGCTGATCGATCGCGTATGGGGTAACGACTACGTGGGCGACACCAAGACCCTCGATGTGCACATCAAGCGACTGCGTAGCCTGATCGAGCACGATCCCAAGGCCCCCGAGCACATCAGCACTGTTCGCGGTGTCGGGTACCGCTTCGAACTCACGAAGTCTTAGCCCGGATCGTCGTCTGAGTGCCCATGTAGGGCGCCAACACGCTCGGCAGCGCCACCGTGCCGTCCGCCTGACGGTAGGTCTCGACCAGCGCAGCCCAGATGCGTGCCCACGCCAGCGCGGATCCGTTGACGGTGTGGACGAGCGCCGTCGTGCCATCTGCGGTGCGGTAACGGACATTGGCCCGGCGAGCTTGAAAATCGCGGAACCAGCTGACGGAGGACACTTCCAGCCATCGATCCACGCCCGGGCTGAAGACCTCCAGGTCAATGGTTCGAGCCGAGGAGGTCCCAAGATCGCCGGTACAGAGCATGAGAACGCGATAGGTCAGTCCGAGTTCTTGTAACAACCCCTCGGCTCGGGCGAGGATGTCCGCGTGCGCCTCGTCGGCTTGCTCGGGGGTGCAGTACGCGAAGAGCTCGACCTTGTCGAACTCGTGGACGCGCAGCAGCCCACGCGTGTCGCGCCCCGCGGCGCCCGCCTCACGGCGAAAACACGCAGTTTGCGCCGTCATGCGGATAGGCAACCGCGATTCTTCGAGTATCTCCCCACGGTGCATGGACGTGAGCGGAACCTCGGCAGTAGGGATGGCCCATAATCCGTCACGTTCGATCGCGTACATGTCGTCCGCCGACTTGGGCAGGTGACCAGTCGACATCATGGTCTCGGTGAGCGCGAAACTCGGTGGTCGAATCTCTTCGTACGCACTCAAGTGTCGATCCAGCGCGAAGAATCCCAGCGCGCGCAGCAAACGTACACCCGCACCGCGATACAGCGGGAACATCGAACCCGCGAGTTTTGCCCCGGACTCCATGTCGAGGATGCCAAGTTCAGTGCCAATATCCCAGTGAGGTACCCGCTGGTGACTCTCGTAGGTCGGTTGGGGGTCTCCGTCTTCCATCCCCATCCACCACCGACGCAGCTCGACGTTGTCGTTCTCGTCGCGGCCCTCGGGGACATCGGGCGCCGGAAGATTGGGGATCATGAGCAACTGCTCGCGCAGCAACGACCCGACTGCCTCAGTCGCCTGGGTCGCCACCCTCTCGCGATCCCCGAGCTCTCGGCTGCGCTGGGCCAACTCGTCGGCCTTGGTGTGGTCGTTCGCGCGGCGTGCCTCACCCACCTGACGTGAGAGTTCCTTCACCTCAGACCGCAGGGACTCGGCGTCTTGGAGGAGGCGACGATGCTCGACGTCGAGCTCCAATATCTCGTCCATCGTCGAATTCGATACTCCGCGACGAGCCAATGAGGCTTTGACGAAATCGGGTTCACGACGAAGCTGGACGAGATCAATCATGTCCGCCAGCCTACCGAGGCGCGCTCGGTAGGCCCGTGAAAACGTCTAGGTTCAGATGTCGTGAGCAGCGCAGTTGACATCAAGAACCTGTCGGTGACCTTTGGCGAACTGCGAGCGGTCGAGGACGTCTCGCTCCAGGTCGGCTACGGCGAGATTGCCGGCCTGCTCGGCCCGAACGGGGCCGGCAAGACAACCGTGGTCGAGACGCTCCTCGGGTTTCGCGCACCCACCAGCGGTTCAGTACGGTTACACGGTCTGGACCCACTTCGCGATCACCACGAGGTCGTCGTTCGAACCGGTGCACTGCTGCAGCGCGGGGGTGTCTGGTTTCCCATGACGCCCGCCCAAGTACTCGACCTCACCGCCACCTACTACGACGCGCCACGCAGCGCGAGCGAGCTCATGGCGCTGCTCGACCTCGAGCGCTGTGCTCGTACGCCGTGGCGTCGCTTGAGCGGTGGTGAGCAGCAACGAACGTTGCTCGCGCTCGCGCTGCTGGGTCGCCCGCGAGTCCTGGTGCTGGACGAGCCGACGACTGCGGTCGACCCCGAGGGGCGACAGGTCATCCGCGACATCATCCGCGCCGAGCGGGACCGGGGATGCGCCATTCTCATCACCACCCACGAGCTTGACGAGGCGGAGCGTCTGGCCGACTACTTGGTCATCATGAACCAAGGACACGTCGTCGTGCAAGGAACCTTGGACGAATTGGCGGGGAGCCCCGAGATGATCGTCGAGACCTCGGGTCCGATCGATCCCGTGGAGCTCGCGTCAGTGCTCGGATGCCCCGTCGTCCTCGATGGACCGTTGCGAGTTCGCTGCGCGGTGAACTCAACCCCTGAACGCATCACCGCCGTGACGTCGTACCTGAGTGGTGTGGGGGTCATGATGACCTCACTTCGCACGCGCGCTTCGCTCGAGGAGCGTTACATCGAGCTCATCACCGACGAACGAAACGGAGTCGAACGATGAACGCCTGGTGGGCCCAGACCCGCGCCGAGGTGCGCATGAACATCCGCCGTGGCGAAACACTGCTGTTGACGATAGGCATACCAGTGCTCTTGCTCGTCTTCTTCTCACTGACCCACGTCACGACCTCACCGACCCCACAACGCATTGACTTCATGGCGCCAGGGATTCTCGCCCTGTGCATACTCTCCACCTCACTGGTCGCGCTTTCGATCTCCACCGGCTTCGAACGTTCCTTCGGAGTCCTTCGACGCCTGCACGTCACCCCACTGGGTCAACGTCGCCTGATCGGTGCCAAAGTGTCGGGCGTCCTCGTCACCGAGGCAATTCAAGTGGTGGTCCTCTCGCTCGTCGCGCTGGCGCTCAAGTGGCATCCCCACGGCGGCCTGCGCGGCGCACTCGAAGTTCTGGCACTGCTCATCTTGGGTTCCGCGGGCTGCGCGGGCATCGGCCTCTTGTTCGCCGGTCGACTCCGAGCCGAGGTAAATCTGGCTGCGAGCAACGGGCTCTATCTCATCCTCTTGTTGTTGTCCGGCATCGTGGTACCAGTCACTTCGTTGCCCGGATTCATCCAGAAGGTCGTGGTGGGCCTTCCCTCGGGAGCACTGGCCGACGGACTTCATCGCGTGCTCGGCCAGGGCCTGCATCCTTCGGGCGCAGACTGGTTGTCTCTCGCGATCTGGGCCGTGCTCGCGCCGCTACTAGCGGCTCGCACGTTTCGCTTCGACTAAGGCTTGGTGATCGACGCAATACCCTTGTTCAGGTTGGCGATCGAGATGGGCGCATAATCAACGGTGCGCACCACACCCTTCGCGTCCACGAACACGGTGTAGGGCAGGTACGCGAACTTGAAAATGCTCGCTTCCACGTTCCCGCTCGGGTCACTCGCGAGGGGAAACGAGACGCCCGACTTCTTCGCGAAGGCGAGGCCACTCTTGGGATTGTCAACCTCGTCCAGACCAACGATTTTCACCGAGTTCTGAGGGTGCGATGAGAGGTACTTGGCGACCCGAGGTAGTTCAACGTGACACGGGCCACACCAACTCGCGAAGAAGAACAGCACCGTAGGGTGCCCCTTCTCGTAGGGCGCCGATACGGTGCCGGTCGACAATGAATTCAGCGTGAAGCCACTCACTTTGGTGCCCACCAGGGCGTTCTTCGACGTCTGGCTGGTTGAAGGAGACGAGCCCCCGGTGAGCAGTGACACGACGACGATGAGGATCAGCGCAATGGCGCCACCGATCCCGAGGGAGATGAACATCATGGGCGAGGGATGGCCTCGCTGGGGCTTAGTGGTTTCGGACGAGGACATCGACTGCCATCAACACGAAGAGTGCCGTCAAGTACGTAATCGAGAAGTGGAAGAGCTTCATCGCTTCCGCGACGTCCGCTTTGTCTTGATGCGCGTGGCGATACAGCCGGTACGCGTAGAACGTGAAAAGACCACCGAGCACCGTTGCCGAGAGTGCGTAGACCCATCCCAGGTGCGCGGCCGGTCCGATAAGCATGGTGAGTGCCCACATGATGACCGAATACACGAGTATCTCAAGGGTGGTTCGTCGAAGCGACGCCACCACCGGCATCATGGGGACATGCGCGGCGGCGTAGTCGTCTCGGTAACGCACCGCCAGCGCCCAAAAGTGCGGCGGGGTCCATATGAAGATCACGAGGAACAACAAGACGGGTGTCCAATTGAGGGAGTTGGTGACGGCCGACCAGCCAATCAACACCGGTACCGCGCCCGCGGCCCCACCGATCACGATGTTCTGCTTGCTTCGCCGCTTCAGCCACAAGGTGTAGATGAAGACGTAGAACGCCGTCGCCGACATCGCGAGCCACGCCGAGAGCTGGTTCACCCAAATGGCGAGCACCGCGAACGCAATCACTTCCAACGCTCCGGCGAAGAGGGTCGCGGCGCGAGGTGACATGACGCCCGTGACCAGAGGGCGACGTTTTGTACGCTGCATGATGGCGTCGATGTCACGGTCGATCACCATGTTGAACGCGTTAGCCCCACCGGCCGCCAGCGTCCCGCCGACGAGCGTCGCCACGACGAGCCAGAAGCCGGGTATACCGTTGGCGGCGACGACCATAGTAGGAATCGTCGTCACGAGAAGGAGTTCGATGATGCGCGGTTTGGTGAGAGCGACGTAGCCCTTGAGTACATCCACCGTTGTTCGAGATGCAGAGGCCGAAATTGTCACAGCGGTTATTCTACGAGTCGGTACATTACCTAGGCTACGTTGGTGACCCCATTGTTCTCTCGCCGCCTCTCCGCCCCAATATTTCGCTGGTTTGCCTACGCCTCGTTCGTCTCGATGATCGTCATCGTGCTCACGGGTGCCGCCGTTCGCCTCACGGGATCCGGTTTGGGCTGTCCCGATTGGCCGACATGTTTTCGCGACCGGGTGTCGGGGTCTTGGAGTATTCACCCCTTCATTGAGTACACCAACCGCATGGTGACGGTCACGCTCGTGATCCTCACGGGCATCACCTTCATCGCGGCGCTACTGCGCGATCCGCGTCGACGAGATCTCGTCGCGCTCTCGGGTGCGCTTGTTTTGGGCGTCGTCGCCGACGCAGTCCTCGGTGCGTTCGTCGTGTACAGCAAATTGAATCCGTGGCTCGTCTCATTGCACCTCTTGTTGTCGCTGCTGATGGTGATCATCAGTGCGGTGCTGTACCACCGGTCGAAGTACCTCTACGGCAAGGGTGCCCGCGCCGATGTGCGCGATCCGCACTTTCGACTCGTGGCACGACTCATGTGGATCCCCTTCGTCGTACTCTTGTTCTCGGGCACGATGGCGACCGGCTCTGGACCGCACGCCGGTTCGTCCCAGGGTCAACTGCGCGCGCGGCGTCTCCCGTTCGCGTTCTCCTCGGCAACGTGGGTCCACTCGCTCGCCGCTCTCGCCTTCGTCGGACTCGTATGTGGTCTCTTGCTCGCAATATGGAAGACGGGTGCCCCCCAAGCGCTCCAGCTCGGTGTGCGCCGATTGGTGGTCATCGCACTGATCCAAGCGGCCATCGGCGCCACCCAGTACTTGACCCACGTCCCCGCACTCCTCGTGGAACTCCACGTCGCAGGTGCCGTCTCACTGTGTATTGGTATGACCCAGTTCACGCTGCGACAAACTGCACACGACCGCGAACCCGGCATCAAACCATCAAAGGTTCCCGAGCAAATCAAGGTCTAAAGGCCCTACCCGACCCGCCCGACCCGGTGAGATACTGAAAAGAAAAAGGGGCAGGTACAGCATGGCATTCATTTTGTCATTCGCGGCGCTAATACCACTTGACTCATTGGGGCATTACATCCATTGGGGCTGGGTTGAGATCAGTGTCGCGAACTTCATAATCATCGTCTTGATGATCGCAACATTCATTGCGGCGATAGCCGCACCGTTTCCAGGCCGTCGCCGTCGTAAGGAGAACCGATGAGCTCGTCAGAAATCGAACGGCAGTGGACCACGCGTCTGCGCCACCGCGTCGAAGGCAAATTGCCACCGGAGAAGATGCTCCCCGATACACAGCCGAACTACGTGTCCTCGTGGATCTACGTCTTTGGTGTCGCGACGATGTCGGCACTGTTCGTCGTCATCGCGACCGGATGCATCTTGGCGCTCCGTGGTCCCCAGTGGTGGCACGGCTCGGCCTACGGCCACTTCATCAACTCATTGCACCTCTGGAGTGTTGAGATCTTCTTCTTCTCCATGGTCGTGCACCTGTGGGGCAAGTTCGCCATGGCCGCATGGCGCGGCGGAAGGGCATTGACCTGGATGACCGGTGTCATTACCTTTCTCGCCTCGGTCGCTACGGCCTTCACCGGCTACGTGAGCCAGAGCAACTTCGACTCACAGTGGATTTCCACCCAAGCCAAGGACGGCATCAACGCAACTGGAGCGGGCGCGTACTTCAACGTCTTGAACCTCGGTCAGATGTTGATGTGGCACATTGTCCTGCTGCCGCTCGCGGCGGTGGTACTCACCGCGTTGCACATCGTGCTCGTACGTATCAAGGGCGTCGTCCCACCATTTGAGGAGAATCCGGTAGTGGAGAATGCAGAGGTCACACAATGACGAAGAAGGCATTCAACCCCGACGTTGACGCCCCGAAGTGGAAGGGCGGCTATCACCCCTATGACATCGTAAAAGAAGGTTCGATAGCGATTGCGGTGATCCTGGTGCTGACGTTGGTACTCGCCATCGTCTTCGGGTCGCCCGACGAGAAGGCCATCACGATCAAGACGTGGTCGAACGCAGCACCCTTGGACTTTGCGAACACCGCACTGGAAGAACTCAACGGAACCTCCACGACGGCTGCGTACGGTGCGCCCTACAACACGGCTTCGACGGGCCAGCAACTTGGACCGTTGCAGCTCGCCAAGTGGGTGGGTGTGCGCATTCCCGTGAACGCGGCGAAGGACTTCGTGATCAGCCCGCTGAAGTCGCTCCCCGACCAGCCGACGCTTGATCACCAACTCGCCGTGTGGTCAGCCGCATCGTCCTCCACCAAGAACGCGTGGCTGACGAGCTATGGCAAGGCCAAGGTCAGCTTCGTCAATGGACAGGTCGTCGCGAACACCACGTCAGCCGGTCCCGTGCCCGTCATGATCAACCAATTGACCCAGATGGCTCGATCGGGTGCGCTCGACCAGGCCCTCGTGACCGGTCACGGTTTCTACACGACGGACTACACCAAGCCGCTCTTGTTCCTCGCGGACAGTGAGTACCTTCCCGGGTTGGCTCAACACCAGCACCTCACCGGCGACCAGTGGGGAATGATGAACGAGACGGGTAACTACCCGGGTCAATCATGGCTGTGGCTCTACACCTTCTGGTACCAGATTCCTCCCTTCAAGACGAGTGCCAACGCGGACGTCTTGGTGTGGGGATTGATGATGGTCCTTTCAGCGGTGCTGTTGTTGGTGCCGTTCATTCCAGGCCTCAGGTCAGTACCTCGAAAGTTGAAGCTGTACCGCCTCATCTGGCGAGAGCACTACCAAGAGACCGAATAGTCCCCGTCGCTCGGCGCCCCGCACCCCTGGTCTGCACGACCGAGGGTGCGGGGCGCTCTTTGCGTGGTGAGCGATGATTCCTACGTCGAGATCGTCAGGACAAGTTCGAAAGCAGCCGCGTGCGGATCTCGGCGAGCGTTTGAACGTTCGATACCTCACCGTTGCGAAAAACCACGCGCAGCAGGTCGTCCTCGGGCACGTCACGACTCGTGAGCCCATCGATCACTTCGAGATCGTTCCCGTTGTGACGGACCGCGACTCGACCGCGAAGCGAGCGCTTCATGTGATGCGGATCGGTCACCGGATCCTTGAAGATCGCTTTTTCCACGCCACCCACCGTCACCGATGTCGACTTGAATGCGTGGCCGAACGTGTCACGGTTCGTGTGTTGGTAGGTGAAAGAACCGATTCCAAAGACGATGTTGGTGCTCGCAAAACCCTTGTCCTTCAACCGGGCGAGGATTCGCGTGGCACTCGAAAGACTGATCGCGTCACCATAGATGACGCCGATATGAGCATCAAGCATCTTGAATCCCTGGTCGTTGATCGTTCCGTGAAACACATTCCACAAGGACTCCACCACGCCGAGATCGGCCAGGCTTCCATCGCCGCTTCCCGTCCCCGCCACGATGTCAACGGGGTCGCCCGAGTCGGGGCGGATGACCACGCGCCCGTCGCGCGCCATGATCTGATCCTTGAGCAGCGGTAGGTACTCACCAATCACCCGCCAGAGGTCCCAGGTGTCCGAAACGATCGAGACGAATCCAGTCGGATAGAGATCCGTGATGAGCCGCACGAACGAGTTGAACTCGTCATCGGGGCCCTCGTTACCGTAGGCGCACATGACACTGTGCTCGGTCGCTGGGATAGAGACACCGACCATTTCGGTGTCGGTGTCGGCGCCGTAGTAGTACTCGTGAAAGAGGATCCCAGGGATCGTGTCAGTACCGTAGAAGGAGAGCAGGTGCGCAGCCCCCGAGGCCGCTGCGGCCTCGATGCTGCTCAAACCCCGAAACGAGAAATCGTGGCCTTGGAACGGTACTGCCGTGAGGTCGCCACCCGTCTCGAGGGCGTAGCGCTCGAACAACTTGCGATATTCGAACGCCAGTGTTGCGCTCGTCGTGAGGATCCACGATTCGGCGCTGAAGAGCGTCTCGACGAAATTGGTCAACCAGTAGAACTCGTCGATCGTGTTGACCGCGGTCACCATCGGGACTCGAAGTGGTGTCAAGGTCCCCTCCGGGAGGGCGCGAATCTCGAGTGGCAGGTAGCCGAGCGACCACAGTGACTCCAGGTGTGCCGTGGGCGGACTCTCGACGCCCAGGGTGTTGCGAATGATGCGCGTGTACTCCTCGAGAATCTCATCGAGCGGGCGCGCAAAGAAGTGCTCGTTGAAGTACTCGACGAAATAGCGCTGGATCACGGACTGCGCACCGAACGCCACGACGTGGTCAATGCCGCCAATGAGACTCTCACGAGCGATCCAGGTGCTGTACACGGTGCTCGTGGCCTCGGGATACTGCGCGACGTGGCTTATCTTGTAGAAGTCGGTCAGCAACGTCGGGGGAAAGTGCTTACTCATCATGCTCCTCGACAAGACCCTAGGCCACGAGCCGTCAAACGACCACCAACGCCCCCGGCACCGCACGTAGCATCGAAGACGAGTCAAGGAGGTGGCCATGTTCCTTCAGATACCCGAGGTCATCGAACGAAGAATGTCGCAGTTGGAAGAGCGCGACCGCCTCGACCGTCTCGATGGCACCTCGCACGCGCAGCGTCTGCGTCAAATTCCACGCGACACCGGACGCTTTCTCGCCATCCTCGCGGCCGGTGCCCCGCCTGGAGCATGGATAGAGATCGGAACGAGCGCGGGCTATTCAAGTATGTGGCTCGCGCTCGCCGCTCGTGAACGCGCGACGTCACTCACCACGTTCGAGATTCTCGCGGCGAAGGCGGCATTGGCGACCGAAACCTTCTCGCTCACTGGTCTGAGCGATGTGGTGACATTGGTTAACGGCGACTTCCTCGATCACGTCGACCAACTCGGTGACGTCGGCTTCTGCTTCCTTGACGCCGAGAAGGACGTCTACGACAAGTGCTACGACGCAGTCGTGCCCAAGCTGGTCCCCGGCGGACTCCTCGTGGCCGACAATGCCATCAGTCACGAAGCTGATCTGGCACCAGTGATCCGCAAAGCACAACTCGATCCTCGAGTCGATGCGGTCGTGGTCCCCATCGGCAAAGGCGAACTGGTTTGTCGACGAACCAAAGCAGCGCACGACACCCGCGCGACGATTTGAAACTGCCGGGACCAACAAGTCCCGTCGGGGTTCAGCCCACTCGGTGGAGACGATGGGGATCGAACCCACGACCTCAGGCTTGCAAAGCCCGCGCTCTACCAACTGAGCTACATCCCCGAGATTTCCATCTTACCAAATGAACGTCTACGTGGAACCCCGACCGCGGTGCTGCCTGGCGCGCCGGCGGTCGACGCGCAACATCTCGCGCTCGACGTCCGCCCAGTGCAAGGGCGACTCTTCAAGTGCAATGCCCTGATCATCGGCTCGAGAGAAGATCGTGAAAGCGACCGCCCACATTGGTAAGTAGCAGCCGAGCTTCGACACGAAACCAGCCAGCTGCTGGTCAAACAAGGGCGTCATGCCCAACAGCGCGTACTGATGATGCAAGCCCGGATAGAGCGGGTGGCGTGCGAAGATCCACACGAACGACAAACTCGTGACCATCAGGGCAGAGACGAATACGTAAGCGGCCCGAGCTGTGGGCGAGAGCCGCCTGGTGCCCGGCATCACCCCCAACGCCGGCAACCACAAGACGATGCCGACGACGACCACTACCAAGAGCACGACGTCGCGAGCGAGATCACTCGTGGCTCCCCAGTCGACGACGGGCGTGGTGAGCGTCGCGGTACCGAGAACGGTGACAGTGGCCAGAGCGACACCCGGGCGCGCCACGATCTGTACCGCAGCGTCGATGAAACGAGGACGACTGAGTCGCGACAACGTCGCCGGCGCCAGGCCGAGCAGCAGCATCGGCGCCACCAACAAGATGATCACCAAGCGCTGGACGGTCGCTGCAGTCAAGGACACCGACGCCGCGAGGTCCCCGAGTGGCCACATGGTCACGCCAAGCATGGCGAGCAAAGCTCCTGCACCGAGTAGGCGCTGACGGCGCGTCGAGGCACTTCGCAGATACACGAACCCGACGACGAGCAGCACGACCAATTCGGGGACGTGTGCGTCAAATGGCAACAACCTGCTCACGACGTCACGGTAACGCGTCCTTGCTCGACTGCATCACGCAGCGCCTCGAAGTCACGATGGTTGCGCTCACGGTACGAAAGTGCGAAGTCCGCAATCGACTCCTCGAAGCGCCCCCCTCGTCCGAGGTACGCCGAAATCTCGCCAGCGCGACCAAAGCGTGCGTGCGCGCGCGCGAGGGTCCACGCACAAAGTCGCCCGTACGCCACAAGGCTTGCTTCATTGAGCCGACTCACGTCCACCGAAGCGCGATCATTGAAGAGCTGACGAACGTAGAAGCTCCGACTGCGATCCGCTCGGTTGAGTGTGTCCCATCCGAGGAACGGATCCGATGTGGCCTGCATCAATTTTTGACCACGCACTACGCGCTCGCCGAAGTCGAGGGACGTTTGTTGACCTTGGACCTGATCGATCACCGAGCGTCGTGCCTCTTTCACCTGCAGGAAGAAGGTGTCGTGGTCGTCGCGACCCGTGAGCAGGACGGCGAAGCACTCCGTACCTACAGAACCAACGCCAACGACGTGGCGCACGACCTCTCGGATGTCGAATTGACTCAACAGCACCTGTCGATCGCTGCTTAACGTGCGCGCGTAACCCGAGACAACGTCAACAACGTCGTCTGCACTCATTGAACTTGCGACCGAGTCGACCTCGCTGAAACGCGGCGCGTCGAGAACGATTCGAGGTCCGAGGGGTCCGTAGCGCAACGCCGTGCGTTGCGCTGACGAGGTGGCGACACCTTTCACGTGGCGCATTACGTCATCAACCCTTCGCGAAGCCGCGTCGGAGAAGAATCCTCGCAATTCCTTCACCACTCGGTCCAGGTCGAGCCTGGCGTACCAGACCTCCAAGCGAGTCTGGCTCGCGAACTTGATGATGGCGCTTCGATATTCATGAGCCGCCGCCGCGGCGATGTCGCGCTGATGACGTTCGTCAGGGCCGAGGTCGTGCGATGCGACGACGAGCGACGACGCTAAACGCTTCACGTCCCATTCGAACGGTCCGACACTTGTTTCGTCGAAGTCGTTGACGTCGAACATCAGCTCGCGCTCGGGTGAGAGAAAGACCCCGAAGTTCGAAAGATGTGCGTCACCGCAGAGTTGCACCTTGAGCCCCGTGCTGGTCCCTCGCGCGAGGTCCTCGGCCATAAGTAGAGCGGTACCGCGTAAGAACGACCCGGGGCCTTCGAGCATGCGCCGATAGCGAATCGCGAGCAGGTCCTGTACGAGCGACGCGTCGTGTTCGACAAGTCGACTGATCGGGTCGTATCCGAGAGGTCGCGGTGCGAGTTCGCCCAGCGCGCTGCGTGGCGCAGTCGCCCGATGTGCGCGACCCCCACTCGGGTCTCGTGTCTTCATCGCCGCATCACTCCTCTTGTTCATGTTGCACTTGTGAGCTTCGCGTTCGCTGCTCTGGCGGTGCGATCACCAAACCGCGTCACCACAAGCAGACCAATCAAGAGATCAGTGACGAGAATGCACCCCGGGAATAAGACGCCTGCCGTCGTGAAGTGCTTCAACGTCAACAGCGTGATCCCACAGTTCGCGACTCCGAGAAAGAAGACACGTGGCGACTCGGTAGACGGGGCAATCCACGCCTTTCGCACCGTTGGGAGCGCGGCGATCTGATCGGCGGCGACGAACGAGATCAACGCGACCGTTGGTTCGTTCACGAGTCCCCAAAAGACGAGACCGGCGAGAGAGATAAGTCCGCAGAAGAGGTCAAAGCGACCGATCTTCCACACGCTATGGGGATTCTTGAACGAGACCATGACGATAACGAATGGCATTAGACCCAGCATCAAGGTTGTCAGTGACGCGAGACCCACGTGTTGTTGAATCTCGACCACGAACGCCAGTAATCCTTCGATCGCCCACAGTCCCCACGTCACGCGGTTCGGCGAGGTGTCACCGCGCAACGTGTCGCGGATGTAGCCGTAGGTTCCGGCGAACGACAAGAGAGCCGCGAGGAAGATAAATCGAGAATCGATCACCTGCCAAGTCTGCCCGCTTTAAGGATGCTTCGCATAGGGGCGCAACCTTGGCACTGACGTTGTCCACTAGCCTCGAACCTCGTGGACGCTTCTACCTTTATGGGGATGTCGCGCCTCGGTGTGGACACATGGGGTTTTGAGGTCACGGAGCGATTGATCACGCCCGGGAAATTCCTTTTCGGAGGCTGCGGACTCGCCTCCGGTCTCGTTGCACTCGAAGAGGCAAGTGATAGACCGACGATCTGGGCCTCGGCCCAGTACCTCTCGTACGCGCCACTCGGTGCGTACGTGACCGTAAAGACGGATCTGCGCGTGATCGGCGGACACGTGACGCAAGCTCGCGCGACTACTTACGTCGACGATCGCGAAATCCTCACCGTCAACGCCGCACTCGGCACGGGTGAACTGAGTGCTCCGGGTCCGTGGGTGACCATGCCCGACGTCAATGAGCCCGAACGTTGTCCCGCGCGGATCATGCCCAAGCGTTTTGACAATTCGATCTTCAACCACGTCGAGACCCGCATCGCCCTCGGTCGACCGTTCGATGAACTGGATGGCACTCCCGGTTCACCAATTTCGGCGCTATGGTCTCGCGTCCCCGGTCATTTCGAGCCGTCCGCCGCGACACTGGCCATCTTTGGTGACTACGTGTCCGGTGGCGCCACACAACCCCTTGGACAAAACACCATGGGTCGTAGTCTTGATAATTCCATCCGTATAGCGACACTGGTGCCCACCGAATGGGTGCTGTGCGAGATTCGCATGCACGCCCTCGCGGGCGGGTTTGCCCAGGGAACCGCTTTTCTCTGGAGCCGAGAGGGTACGTTGCTCGCCACCGCCAGCCAATCGATTGCCGCCAAACTCTGGGACCCTGTGCCCACAGAGGAGTAAGCGGGTCTGGTGTAGATTGGTACCCCTTAGGGGCTATAGCTCAGTCGGTTAGAGCGCGTCACTGATAATGACGAGGTCGTAAGTTCGATTCTTACTAGCCCCACCACG
>JAJXXA010000060.1 GCA_021781335.1 Actinomycetes bacterium | reverse complement strand
TGGGGAGTTCGGCGTCGTGCGCTTGGCTTAATCGGTCGAGGATGCCCGGGATGTGAGTAGGTACGCCCGCACCCATGAGCACATAGTTCACGCCCGCGAGCACTGCGCCGAACAAAGTGGGCAGGGTCGGTAATTGAACCTTGGTCAAGAGGTTGATGCCGACGTCACCGTCATGGTCTTCTTTGGCGAGTGCGACTTCGACGTAGGAGGCGAGAACGAGGAGGTCTTGGGACGACCGAGGATTTCGATGCGTCAACATGGGAATGCTCTTGTAGGGGGCGCCGATCCGGCGCTTCGATGCCGCAAACTTCTCCAGGACGTCGTGCACTATTGACTGGAGGGGGAAGCGGTCGAGCACTCTTTGCAGAGAATGGTCGACGCCGAAGTCCTGGAGTCGACGAACGAAAACGGTGTCGATGGCGGTGCCCGAGACGACACCGAGTTGACCTGCGCGTGCTACGGCGCGCGCCAGTGGCCACCCGGAGATCGCGATACCCATTCCACCCTGGATCAACCAAGGCTGGGAGTTGCTGGATGCAGCACTGGAATTCATCAAGAAGCCCCCGCTCGTTGAAGTGCGAATAGCCGCAGAGTGGCGACAACACAGTGTAGGTCTGAATTTATGCCTAAATTCGTAGGACTTTTGACTCTATTTATCGATCGCGGGCGCTCGCTTGCACGAGGGAGCTCTCGGTTCCCTGAGATACGTCACGTATCGTCGCGCTAATCGCTGGCGGCGTGGACTCGTGCAATCGCGTAATGACCTATTAGCGTAGACGGATGGTAAAGCTCAGCCACAAGATACCGATGACCCCGTGGCGGGCGCATTCAACCTGGGGCCTCCGAGCCCCCACTGCGGTGCCGCTCGTGTTGGGACTCACGCTCTTTGGCATTGGTGAAGGGCTCCTGGTCGTGGCCAAGTGGGGAGCGACGCCGTGGACAGTTTTCGCTCAAGGCGTCTCGCACCACGCACATCTTTCACTCGGTTGGTCAACCGCGGCCATCAGTTGTGTCGTGCTGCTTGCGTGGTGGCCACTTCGTGAACGTCCGGGCATCGGCACGCTCGCCAATCTCGCGATTATCGCCTTGGTACTCAATGTGACCGCTGACTTCGTGCCGACACCACACGCACCTCTCGTGAAGTTGGTGTTCGTCGTCGGGGCGGTCCTCGTGATCGGTGTGGGCAGCGCGCTCTACTTGACCACGGGACTCGGTCCCGGGCCCCGCGACGGCCTGATGACGAGTCTGCACCGTCGTCTTGGGGTGAGCGTGGTGTACGTACGCCTTAGCCTGGAGATCGTGGTTCTCGTCGCTGGCTGGCTCATGGGCGGCACCGTTGGTGTGGGTACGGCGTTCTTTGCCGCGACGATTGGTTTCAGCATCGGCGCCAGTCTGCAGGCGACTGATCGACTCGTGCGGTGGTATCAGCGGTGATCGGGGGGAGCCACCTCATAGATTTCTTGCTGGCCTCGATGCTGATCATCATCGTTCCCGGGCCGAGCGTCCTTTTCACATTGGCGCGCGGCGTCGCGTGGGGCCGCACGGTCGCTGTGCTCACGGTGCTCGGCAACAGTCTGGGCACCTTGCTCTTGTCGCTCGTGATCGCGTTGGGTTTGGGACCGTTGTTATCGCACTCGCACACCTTCTCAGTGGTGCTGCAACTCGCCGGCGGGTGCTACTTACTCTGGCTCGGGTACGAGGCACTGCGCCATCGTCACGAACACGCCAGAGCCATGGCGAATCGAGAGACAATCCGCCCGTCGAATCTCCATATTGTCCGCCAAGGGTTCACCGTGGGCGTGCTCAATCCGAAATCACTCGTCTTCTTCGCTGCGGTGTTTCCGCACTTCGTTGACAGCGCCAAGGGTAACGACACCCTGCAATTGGTGATCTTTGGGTGCATCTTCAGCGTCATGGCCTTCTGCAGCGACGGGACGTGGGGCCTCATCGCTGGCACGGCGCGCGAGTGGCTGTCGGGTTCGCCCACGCGACTCGTGGCACTTCGAACGGTTGGCGGCTGTGTCATGTGCGGTCTCGGACTGTTGATTCTGGTGAGCGCGCTCAGTTCGTAACGTCACAACCCATCCGTAGTTTCTCCACATGGAATCGGGTGACTTCAATTTCGAGCGCGAGCATCTTCGTACCGACGTCGAAGGATTCGTTGGGATGCTGGCTCGAGCTTTGGGTGCAATGGCCGTCGAGCCACGTTGTTTTGTCATGGTGGCTCAACTCGATGCGCACCGGTACGTCCAATTCTGGATCGACGAGGACGGTGCGGTGACGGGAGAGACTTCGCCCATCTCTCGTTGCTCGTCGGGCACGGTGAGCGAACAAGAGCGCCGTCTTTTGGAGAGCGCCGGATGGCGTGCGCCCGTGGACGGCGATGCCCCGAATTGGTGGGTCACAGGACGAGGGCCAGCATTCTTGATGGCCTTGATCAACATGATCCGTCACACGACTGGGTCGCTTATGGGCCTCGGCGCACACGACTCGGTGCGTGTTCATGTCTGGACGGTCGAGAGTGGCGAGACGTGTAGTGCGCGCAGGCGCGTCGAAGCGCGAGTTTCGTACCACGACGCGCTGCGATCGCTTCGACGCGCTCTTGATGATTCGTGATGAGACGCCTCGATACTGCAGCGATGTTCCTACACTGATGGGGCGAAGGAGTCCAGATGAGTATGCACGGCGGCGGTATGGGTGCGGGGCGCAGGGGGATGCGCTCAATGCAGAGAGATCGGGTACTCCTCGAACATCGGATCAAGAAAGGGACTCTGCCGCGCATCCTTACGTTCGCGCGCGCGTACCGATCGATGTTGATCGTGTTCTTGGTGGCGGTCGTACTGGGTGCCATTGCGAGTTCGGTGTCCCCGCTGGTCCTACGGGCGCTCATTGACCAGGGAATTCGCCAGCGACGTGAAGGACTGATCATTGGTTTGGCGCTCGTCACCGCAGGTCTCGCCATCGTCGACGCGGTGCTCTCACTCTTCGAACGCCGGATTTCGGCGGTGATTGGAGAGAGCCTTATCTACGATCTTCGCGCCAAGGTCTACGCCCATATTCAAGAGATGCCGATCGCATTCTTTTCACGCACTCAGACCGGTGCGCTGATCAGTCGGCTCAACAATGACGTCATCGGCGCCCAACAAGCGTTCACCGACTTGTTCTCCAATGTGGTGGGCAACGTCATCCTGGTCGCCATCGTGCTGGGCACGATGTTCTATCTCAGTTGGCAGATCACCTTGGTCGCGCTGATACTCCTGCCGGTCTTCTTGATCCCCGCGCGACGCGTGGGTCGGCGATTGGGCACGTTGTTCCAGCGAGGAATGGAACTGAACGCCGAGATGAACATGGTGATGACCGAGCGGTTCAACGTCTCTGGAGCGATGGTGGTCAAGCTCTTTGGTCGTCCGGCACAAGAACTCTCATACTTCGAGCAGCGTGCCGGGCAGGTGCGTGACATTGGGATCCGCCAGGCCACCTACCAACGGTTCTTCTTCATCGCGTTGTCGCTGACGGCGTCACTCGCGACGGCGTTTGCCTACGGGTTCGGTGGCGTACAGGTCCTACACGGCGCACTCGCGGTCGGCACCGTCGTCGCCCTGACGGCGTATCTGACGCGACTGTATGGGCCCCTCACCCAACTGTCGAACCTGAACATCGACTACATGTCGGCGATGGTCAGTTTCGAGCGGCTCTTCGAGGTCCTCGACCTTGAACCCATGATCAAAGAACGACCGGACGCTATTGCGATACCCGATCAACCGGCGTCGCTCATCTTTCGTGGTGTCGAATTCGCATATCCCGGAGCGGAGGAGGTGTCGCTCGCATCGCTCGAGGCGGTGGCGAGACTTGATGATACGCCGCGCAACCAGGTGCTCTTCGGCCTTGACTTTGAAGTTGCGCCTGGGACCATGACCGCGTTGGTGGGCCCGAGTGGTGCGGGCAAGACCACTATCTCGTTGTTGGTCTCGCGACTCTACGACGTGAGCGCTGGTTCGGTGTCAATCAACGGCGTCGACGTCCGTGACGCCACAACCGCGTCGCTCAACCAGATGGTGGGCGTCGTCACCCAAGACGCGCACCTCTTTCATGACACCCTTCGCGCCAACCTGGTCTTCGCGCGTCCCGAGGCGACCGACGATGAGATCGAGGCCGCCCTTCGCGCAGCCCAGATTTGGAATTTGGTCGAAAGTCTGCCCCTCGGGCTCGCCACGGTAGTCGGCGAGCGCGGTTATCGCCTCTCGGGTGGTGAGAAGCAGCGTGTCGCGTTGGCGAGACTGCTCTTGAAGTCACCGCGACTGATCGTCCTGGACGAAGCCACGGCTCACCTTGACGCGGAAAGTGAAGCGGCGGTGCAGCGAGCACTCGACGAGACGATGTCCTCTCGCACGTCACTGGTGATCGCGCATCGACTTTCAACGGTGCGAAACGCCGATCAGATCCTTGTCATCGAGGAAGGCCGTATCGTCCAGCGCGGTACCCACGAGGAACTCTTGGCATCGGGCGGCTTGTACAGCGATCTGTACCTCACCCAGTTCGCCACCCAAGAGCGCTAGCCCATTGCGTGAAAGCCACCGTCGGCGTGGATCACCGATGCGGTGGTCGCACGTAACAGGGGAGACAGCAGCGCGACGGCGGTGTCGGCGACGGCGCTCGAGTCATAGACGTCCCAGCCGAGTGGTGCACGTTCGCCCCACGAATCCTCGAAAACTTGAAAGCCCGGAATGGACTTGGCCGCCATGGTGCGAATCGGACCGGCTGCGAGCATGTTGATTCGAATGTGTTCAGGACCGACCTCTCTTGACAGGTACCGCCCCAGTGATTCGAGCCCAGCCTTCATCACGCCCATCCAGTCGTACTTGGGATAGGCGCGCGATCCATCGAAGTCGAGGGCGATCACTGACGCCCCTCCGAGGGCCTCGCTCTTTTGCAGCAACGGTCGAAATGCTCCCACCAACGCCGCGAGTGAATACGTGGAGATCTGCATCGCCACGGCGACGTCTTCGAAGGGCGCGTTGAACATTCCTCCCCCGAGACAGGTCTGAGGGGCAAAACCAATGGCGTGGACCAATCCGTCGAGTCGGTGGAATCGCTGTTCAACCTCTTCGACCGCCTTGGCGATCTGGTCGGGCTGGGTGACGTCGAGTTCAATGACTTCGCCCACGTCTCCGAGCTTTCGAGCGGTCCGTCGGGTGAGCGACGTACCGCGCCCCGCACCCGTGAGCGCAATCGTGGCCCCTTCTTCGAGCGCGCGCTTCGCGATGCCGAAGGCCAAAGAGTCCTCAGTCAAGACGCCCGTGACAAGAATTCGGTGATCCGTGAGTAGTCCCATGTTGTTAGCGTACTTGGAGGCAATCTAACAACGAGGACGATGATGGAATCAGTGGGTATTCTCGGCGGTACCGGACCCGCAGGGCGCGGTGTCGCGCTTCGCATGGCAAGCAGCGGTTACAACGTTGTGATGGGCTCGCGCGACGCGGAACGCGCCCACTCGGTGGCAGCGCAGATGACGGTTCGCGGTGATGGGAGCGTGCGCGGTGACACCAACGAGGGCGCGGCGCAGTGCGACGTTGTTGTCGTTGCCACCCCGTTCGACTCGGCGGTATCGACGGTGAGTGCGCTTCGCGCATCGCTCGCGGGCAAGGTCGTCATCTCGATGGTCAATGCCCTCAGCCGCGAGTCTCGCGAAATGGTGCCGCTCTATCCTTCGCGCGGATCAATGGCCGCCCAGATTGCGCACGCGCTGCCCGAGAGCCAGATCGTCGGGGCGTTTCATCACCTGCCCGCGTCGATGATGGAAGACCTCGACAGCGGGCTCGACGCTGACGTTGTCATCTTTTCTGATCACGCGAACGCGCGCGATCACGTGGCTGAGATGGTGGATTCGATGCCGGGGCTGCGCGCTGTGGTGGCGGGTTCGATGTCGCTCGCGAGCCCGGTCGAGGCGTTCACCGCGGTCTGTATCTCGGTCAACATGCGCCACAAAGCTCACAGCTACGTGAAACTCGCCGGGCTGCACCACTGATGCGCCTCTACGACACCGCGCGCCAGGGCATCTTCCCCCTCGAGGCGGGTCCGAGGGTGACCATGTACAGCTGTGGCATTACTCCCTACGACTCAGCCCATTTGGGTCACGCCTTCGTCTACCTCTCGTTCGACGTCTTGAAGCGGCGCCTCATCGACGAGGGTCACGATGCGCGATGTGTGCGAAACGTGACCGATGTCGACGACGACATCTTGAGAAAGGCCCGCGAACTCGGCGTCAACTACCTTGACCTCGCGGCACAAGAGATGACCAAGTTCGATCGGGACATGCAGCTGATAAATCTGTTGCCGGTGTTTTCAGAGCCGCGCGCGACCGGGGCGATCCCGGAGATATTGACGCTGGTCGGAGAGACCTTCGACAAGGGGTTCGCGTACGAGGTGGATGGGTGGGTCTACTTCGAAGTGGCGAAGTTCCCACGCTTTGGACAAGTGAGCCACGAGAGTCGCACCTCGATGCTCGAACTCGCAGCCATCCATGGCGGCAATCCGGAGGATCCACGAAAGCGCGACCCGCTCGACTTTGTGCTGTGGCAGCCGTCGCTCGAGGACGAGCCGGCGTGGGAATCACGGTGGGGAGCGGGACGACCCGGGTGGCACATTGAGTGCTCGGCCCTGGCCCTGCGTGACCTTGGAAAGTCAGTCGACGTCCACGGCGGTGGGCGCGACCTCGCGTTCCCACACCACGAGTGCGAGGCCGCTCAGAGTGAAGCCGTGACCGGAGTTCCCTTCGTCAAACATTGGATGCACGTGGGACTCGTCGGGCTCGACGGCACCAAGATGTCCAAGTCCCTCGGGAACTTGGTGTTCGTGTCGGAACTCGTCGAGCGCGCGGAGTCCGCGGCGGTACGCCTGGCCCTCCTCGGCCAGCATTATCGCGTGGACTGGGAGTGGCGCGATGAGTTGCTCGATCGCGCGCAGTCTCGTCTCGCGACGTGGCGCTCGACACTTATCACGGGTCGAGCGAGTGGGGTGCTCGACGAAGTGCGCGAGGCGCTCGACGACGATCTGGACACCCCGCGCGCGCTTCGCGCAATCGATGAAGCGGCTCACGCTGGATTCAGCGTCGCTCCCGCCGCCGCGTTACTCGGCATTACGCTGTAGACAATGAAAGGCCAGCATGTCGGATCTCGAAGTACAACTCCCTGACGGTAGTCATCGATCATTGCACCCCGGTGCCTCGGCGTACGACCTCGCCGCTTCCATCGGGGCACGACTGGCGAAGGATGCGCTCGCGGCCGAGGTGAATGGCCAGCTCGTGGACCTATCCTCACCGCTACCTGATGGCGCGCGCGTTGCGATCGTGACACCGTCGAGCGAGAAGGGCCGCGAGGTACTGCGACACTCGACCGCACACGTCATGGCCCAGGCGGTCACGCGGTTGTGGCCCGGGGCGCATTACGCGATCGGTCCGGCTATCCGTGACGGCTTCTACTACGACTTCTCGTTGCCGGGCGGGGAACATTTCAGTGATGACGACCTGGGTCGTATTGAGGCCGAGATGCGAAAGATCGTGGCCGAGGATCAGCCGTTCACGCGCTCGGAGTACTCGTTCGAGGAGGGGCTCGAACTCTTCAAGGACCAGCCCTTCAAAGTCGAGATAATCGAGTCAGTGAAGTCAGGCGCCAACGACGAGGACTTGGCTGAGGTTGCGAGTTCGTCGGTCGTCTCGACGTACTCGAACACACCGGCGTTTCGTGACCTGTGTCGAGGGCCTCACGTCCCATCGACCTCGCGACTGGGCCATTTCAAACTCATGCGCGTAGCGGGCGCGTACTGGCGTGGCGACGAGAAGCGTCCGCAATTGCAGCGCATCTACGGCACCGCGTGGGAGTCGAAAGATGCGCTTGCTGCGCACCTCACCCAACTCGAGGAGGCCGAGAAGCGAGACCATCGCCGTCTGGGCCAAGAGCTCGATCTGTTCTCGTTCCCGAGTGAATTGGGACCGGGATTGGCTGTCTTTCATCCCAAGGGTGGCACGATGCGCCGGGTCATGGAGGAGTATTCGCGTAGTCGTCACGTCGCAGAGGGGTACGACTTCGTCAATTCACCGCACATCACGAAGAGTGAACTATTTGAGACTTCGGGTCACCTTGACTGGTACGCCGACGGTATGTATCCGCCAATGGAACTCGACGACGGCCAGAACTATTACCTGAAACCGATGAACTGCCCGTTTCACGTCTTGATCTTCAAGGCGCGCCAGCGCAGTTATCGGGAGTTGCCGATTCGAATGTTCGAGTTCGGAACGGTCTACCGATACGAGAAGTCGGGTGCGGTGCACGGGCTTACTCGTGTGCGGGGCATGACCCAAGACGACGCGCACATCTTTTGCACGCGCGAACAAATGGCCGATGAACTGACGAGCCTGCTCAAGTTTGTACTCGACCTTCTTCGAGATTTTGGTCTCAACGACTTCTATCTCGAATTGTCGACACGACCAGAAAAGAAAGCCGTCGGCACGCTCGAGGAGTGGCGCGAAGCCGAAGAGACGCTGGAGAAAGTTGCCAACAGCGCAGGACTCGAGTTGGTGATGGACGAGGGCGGCGGCGCGTTCTATGGTCCCAAGATCTCAGTACAGGCTCGCGACGCCATCGGGCGAACACATCAACTCTCGACGATCCAACTCGACTTTCAGTTACCCCAGCGCTTTGACGCAAGCTACATAGCTCCAGATAACGCTCGGCACCGCCCGATCATGATCCATCGCGCCCTGTTCGGGTCGGTGGAGCGTTTCATGGCCATCTTGATCGAGCACTACGCGGGGAACATGCCCACGTGGATGAGTCCCGAGCAAGTGCGAGTGCTGGGTGTGCGCGACGATCACGACAACTACGCGCACGAAGTCGCATCAGCGCTTCGCGCTGATGGCGTGCGCGTCGAGGTGGAGTTGGCCAATGAGCCACTCGGCGCGCGTATCCGACGAGCGAAGATGGAAAAGATCCCCTACATCGTTGTGGTAGGTGATGACGACGTCACCAATGACACGTTGGGCATCAACGCGCGAGGTTCCAACGATCCCGAGCGCGGCGTGACGCTGGAGGGGTTTCGAGCTCGGCTGCTCCAAGAGATCGCCGATCACGGCTCGCCCGAGGCCCACTAGTGCCGCTAGAGCGATTTTCTGCGTCGTGGCGTGAGGCGTATGTCACGAGCGCGAGCGCTGGACCGAATCTTCGAGACGAAGGGGAATGTATCTTCTGTCTCTTCGCCCAGGACGAGGTGAACTCGTCAACGGGCATTGTCTATCGAGACGAGCATTCCTACGTGATCTTGAACGCGTTCCCCTACGGGTCTGGGCACCTGTTGGTCCTGCCTCATCGGCACGTGGCGGGTCTCACGGAGCTGAGCGACGAGCAGTACGCGAGTTTCTTTTTGACGCTCCGCCGCACCGTACGTGCGGTTGAGGCCGCGTACGGACCCGACGGCATGAACGTCGGAATGAACCTCGGCCAAGCGGCGGGCGCGGGAATTCCCAAGCATTTGCACGGGCATGTTCTGCCGCGCTGGATTGGAGACACGAATTTCATGACGTCAATAGGTGAAACCCGGGTTCTGCCAGAGTCGCTCGAATCGACCTGGCACAAGGTACACGAGAAGTTTTAGACCGCCTCGGATGGGCGTGGCCCGGTAGACTTCGCCCAAAGGATCCGGAGGATCAATGTTCGACGGAAAGTTTCGCAAATCGGTGGATGCCACCACCGCACCAATTGGACATTGGTTGGTTCGTGTGGGATTTTCTGCCGACGTGTTGACGGCGTCGGGATTGGTGTTCGCGTGCGCAACGGCGTGGGCGATCGGCGTGGGGTACTTCTACCTCGCCATCGTGTTGCTCACTTTGACGGGTTTTCACGACATGTTCGACGGAGCGGTTGCCAAGGCCTCGCACCGCGCGAGTCAACGCGGGAGTTTCTTTGACTCGGTGGTCGACCGTGTGTCGGATTCCGTGCTGCTCGGGGGTGTTGCGTACTACCTCGAGGCGCACCATCACGGACAACTCGTTCTGCTGCCGTTTGCCATCCTCACGACCACGTTCCTCATCTCCTACCAGCGCTCAAAGGCGGAGAGCCTTGGCCTCCAGGCGAAGGGTGGACTTATGGAGCGCGCCGAACGAATGGTGCTGCTCGGCGTCGCGTTGCTCGCGACACAAATCTTCATTCCCGTTTTGTGGCTCATGCTTGCGCTGACGGCAATGACGGCGGGGGGCAGGTTCTGGCGTGTGTGGCAAGTGGCGGCACGACCTGCGCCGGCTGCACCGACCACACACCGCGTGTACCAACACGCTGGTCGGCTTCGCCGAGGACCAAGTCGGGCTTCTCGTCACTAAGTCGTGGCCGGTCAAGCGCGCGTCGCCCTGTTCAAATCCGTTGGTGCAGTGCTGGAGCGCTTACCCGAACGCCTCACGGTGCGTCTCGCTCGGGTCGTTGCGCCTCGAGTCGGTCGGCACACCAAGGGTGCTCGCGCGCACCTGAGGACTAATATCGCGCACGCTCTGGTCGCAGATGACGACTCACTGGACCCTCAGCTCCTCGAGCGATTCGTGGACCGAGGGTTTGCGAGTTACGGACAGTACTGGGCAGAGAGCGCGAAACTCCCCGCGCTCAGCTCGAAGACCATTACGAGTCGATTTGTCATCGCCGAAGGTCTGGAGCACCTCATGGCGGCCAAGGCACTCGGCAAGGGCATCGTCATTGCGTTGCCGCACATCGGAAGCTGGGAGTGGGGTGGGTCGTTCCTGGCGTCTCTCGATATGCCCATGACTGCCGTGGCCGAGGAGTTGGAACCTCGTGATCTCTTTGAGTGGTTCAAATCCAAACGTCAAGCCATCGGCATCAACATCGAACCACTCGATGCGCACGCGGGGACCGTTTTACTCCAGACCCTGCGCGACGGGGGAGTTGTCGGACTCTTGTGCGACCGCGATCTTCAAGAGAATGGCCTGGCGGTCGATTTCTTTGGCGAGAAGGTGACCATCCCCGCGGGGCCCGCGACGTTGGCCCTGCGAACTGGCGCGACACTGGTGGCGGCGGCCTGCTATTCGGGCCCGGGCCGAGATCACCATGCGGTGGTGACGCCCCCGATCAAAACCGAACGTTCATCGCGGCTGCGTGACGATGTCGAGCGAGTCACTCAAGAGATTGCGAAAGAGCTCGAAGGACTCATTCGACGCGCGCCCGAGCAGTGGCACGTTCTGCAGCCCCGATTTCGCGACTCGTGAGCGTACGTCGCGTCGCACTGGTGTCACCCTACGCGTTGAGCGTCTTTGGTGGCGTGCAAGAACAAGTGCTGGCGATGGCTCGCGAACTGGAGCGACGTGGCACGAGTGTGTTGATACTCGCACCCGACGAGCGTGACCGTGCGCGCTACGACGTCGCTGGCGAGGTAGAGAGGTTCGGCCCACTGCTCTCGATCCGCGCCAACGGATCACGAGCGCCACTCACGCTCTCTCCACGCGCGGCGCGCGCGGCGCGCGAGGCGGCGCGCGCCTTCAAGCCCGACGTGATCCATTTTCATGAGCCCTTTGCACCACTCATCGGTTGGTCTCTCCTGCGCGCTCACGAAGTTGCGGCCGTCGCCACGTTCCATCGAAGTGGCTCCGGTCCGGCATTCACGTTGACGAAGCCGCTCCTCAGGTCGCTCGCGAAGGGGCTTGACGTTGCGAGTGCCGTGAGCGATGCCGCGGCGACCACGATTCGAGACGCGACGGGGATCGTGGCCGATGTCTTGTTCAACGGTTTTGAGACCGAACGCTTCGTCGAGTGGCCCCGTGAACGCTCGCGCGAGATCGTCGTGTTGAGCGTCGGACGTCTTGAAGAACGAAAGGGTACCGCTGTCGCGATCGAGGCCGTCCGGGCGCACAACGCCCGAGGGCTCGAGCAGTGGCGACTGGTGGTGATCGGTGAGGGACCCGAGCGCGCCAAACTCGAGGCGCTCGCTGCGCATGACGAGATGATCAATTTTGTGGGTGGCGTGGATGACCACGAGAAGCGTCGCTGGCTGCGGCGGGCCAATGTGCTCGTGGCACCCGCCACGCGCGGCGAGAGCTTCGGACTCATCATTCTTGAGGCCATGGCGAGCGAGGCGTTGGTCGTGGCGAGCGACATACCTGGTTATCGCGAGGCCGCCGGGGGCCACGCCGAGTTGTTCGAACCGGCGAACCCCCTCCAACTCGAACGCGCGATCGAACACGCACTGGCCAGCGAGACGAGCGATCGTATTGGTGACGCTCGCGCGCACGCCGAGCACTGGTCCATGCGACAACTCGTGTCTGAGTATGAGACTCGTTACGACGTCGCACGTCGGATCTACGCCGAGAGAGGGTAGCCTTGATTCGTGGCCACTAAACAACGTTCGCGATCGCGTCGACCCAATTCCTCACGCGATCGTGGGCCGCGTTACGTCGCACCCGTATTAGATCCTGGCTGGCAGAACCCGTACGCGCCGTCCAATGATGAACGTCAGGCGAATTTGCATTTCGTGCGGTCGTTCGCCCTTCGACGCTCGTTGCCCGCCACCATTGTGGTGAGCATTGTGGTGATCGCGCTGGTGGTCGGGGTGGTGGTTGTCGCGTGGTTACCATTGCTCGCGGTCGTGATCGGGCTCGTCTACGCCTGGTACGTGCGAGCGTCGATTATCAAGTTCGAACGAAGTGGCGCTTCTTTGGGTACGCTCATGCTCGATCAGTTCGAGGCGAGTGGCACACCAAAGGACCGCCAGCGTCTCATCACGGTCCTCGATCGTCTCAGCGCGACCTTTGGTGTGGATGAGGTGAGCGCCTTCATCGTGCACGACGCGGGTTACAACGCAGCGCTCGTGCCGAACGGGACGTCGCTTTCGCTCTTCGTGACCGATGCCGTGATGGCCGACTTCGAGCTGATTGAACTCGAAGGAGTGGTGGCGCACTGTCTCGCGCGCCATCGACTTGGACTTCTTAACCGCGAGAGTGTCGCGGCAGTCGCGCAATTGAGTGATGACGCACGCCGTACGCTCGCGGGACCCGGTTCTTCCTACCGGGCTGATGAAGTCGCGGCCGCCGCTATCCGCTACCCACTCGGGCTCGCCGGCGCACTCTTTAAGTGCGCTCGTCAGGAGCCTGGCGCGGGGTCGTTCTTCGTCACTGAGACGTATGGAAAATGGCGCTGGGTCTGGTTCGACATATGGAGCGATCGCGCGAGCACCGACCTGAGCGACCTCGACGACGTACAACTGCGAGCCCTGGCGCTCGAAGAGTGGTAAGTGCTCCTGCCAGTTAGGCTGGGTGCATGAGTTCTTCATTCACAACCTCCACTGTTGGATCGGCCCTCGTCAAACGAGGGCTCGCTGATATGTTGCGCGGCGGGGTCATTATGGACGTCGTCAACCCCGAGCAGGCGAAGATCGCCGAAGATTCGGGCGCAGTCGCGGTCATGGCACTTGAGCGCGTTCCCTCTGATATCCGACGTGACGGCGGTGTGGCTCGAATGAGCGATCCCCAGATGATTAAAGAGATACAGGCCAGCGTGACGATTCCCGTGATGGCCAAGGCTCGCATAGGCCACTTCGCCGAAGCACAGATCCTCCAAGCCCTCGACGTCGACTACATCGACGAATCTGAGGTACTGACGCCCGCCGACGAGGAGAACCACATCGACAAGTGGGGATTCACGGTCCCGTTCGTGTGCGGCGCGACCAACTTGGGTGAAGCGCTTCGACGAATCGGAGAGGGTGCGTGCCTCATCCGCTCCAAGGGAGAAGCCGGGACCGGCAACGTGGTCGAGGCGGTTCGTCACCTTCGAACCATCAACGCGCAAATGCGTCGCCTCCAGAGCGCGGACGCTGCGGAACTCTTCGCGTTGGCAAAAGACCTCCAGGCGCCACTTCCGCTGGTCCAAGAAGTTGCGGCGACGGGCAAGTTGCCGGTGCCGTTGTTCTGCGCCGGGGGGATCTCCACTCCCGCGGATGCGGCGCTCGTGCTCCAACTCGGTGCCGAGGCGGTCTTCGTCGGATCTGGAATCTTCAAGAGTGAAGACCCCGTGCGTATGGCGAAGGCCATCGTCGAGGCGACAACGCATTTTGAGGACGCGGCGGTGGTCGCGCGGGTCTCAACAGGTCTCGGAGAAGCAATGCGCGGTGCCGAGACGACCTCGCTCGAGGTACGTCTCGCCGAGCGCGGTTGGTAGTGCCACGCGTCGGCGTACTCGCCCTGCAGGGTGATGTGCGAGAACACGTGTCAATGCTGGAGGAACTCGACGTCAACGTCGTTCGAGTGCGCCATCCTGAGGACCTCGATGGTCTTGATGCAATGGTGCTGCCGGGCGGTGAGTCGACGACGATTGCCTACCTGTTGAACACCTCGGGGATACGACCCGTCCTCGAAGAGAAGATCAGGGCCGGCTTTAGCGTTCTTGGGACCTGTGCGGGCCTGATCTTGTTGAGTAGCGAGATCTTGGGCGGACGGTCTGATCAGTGGTGCTTCTCGGCGCTGGACGTCGCAGTTCGTCGCAATGGCTACGGACGTCAGATCGCAAGTTTCGAATCACCCGTTGAAGTCGTCGGTATCGGGAGCGTGCCGGGCGTGTTCATCAGGGCCCCCAAGATCGAACGATGTGGTGACGACGTCGAGGTGCTTGCGACCCTCGATCACGGGGATGGTGCCCATCCGGTACTGGTTCGACAGGCGAACGTGTGGGGCTGCGCGTTTCATCCAGAACTCACCTCGGATTCTCGCGTGCACCAGCTCTTTACTGACTCGCTGTAAGTTTCGCTACGATACGTACGCCCCTAAGGGCAGGAGGAACCATGTCCGGCCATTCAAAGTGGGCAACGACCAAGCATCGCAAGGGTGCGAAGGACAGCGCCCGAGCCAAAGTATTTGCCAAGCTCATCCGTCAAGTGGAAGTCGCCGCCCGCGAGGGTGGAGGTGACCCTGGGTCTAACGCCAGTCTGCGCACGATGTTTCAAAAAGCGCGCGAGGCTTCAGTGCCCATAGACACCATCGAGCGCGCCATCAAGCGCGGAACCGGTGAACTCGAGGGCGTTCGCTACGAGTCCATCTCTTATGAGGGGTACGCCCCCAACGGTGTCGCGGTCATCGTTGAGACGCTGACGGACAATCGCAACCGCACAAGTGCCGAGATCAAGCACGTCTTTTCTAAGAACGGGGGTTCGATTGCGGAGCCCGGCGCGGTGTCGTGGCAATTCGATCGCAAGGGTGTGCTCGAGGTGCAAGGGCCAATCGACGAAGACCAACTGCTCGAATGGGTGATGGAGGCCGGTGGCGAGAACTTCGAGGCGCAGGGCGCTAACTTTCTCGTGACGACCGAGCCCCACGACGTCGGTGCCGTACGCGACGCCCTTGAGGGTTTTGGCGTAAAGGTCTTGAGTGCCGACCTGACACTGGTCGCCCAGAACTTGATCCCGGTCACTGATGAGTCAGAGGCGAAGAAGATATTGCGGCTCATGGAAGCAATCGATGACCACGACGACGTGCAGAACGTCTACGCCAACTTCGACATCCCCGACGAGATTCTCGCGTCCTTCGAGGGCTAAAAGCCACCGGCGTCACATATCGGCGGTTAGTATCGAACGTATGTTCGTACTCGGGATCGACCCTGGCCTGACGCGGTGCGGCTTTGGGCTCATTGAAGGCTCGCTCGAGGGTGTTGAATCATTTCGCGCCCATCGAGCCGGCGTCATCGAGACCGATCCCTTGATGGCGGTTGAGAAACGACTGAGTCAATTGTTGGTTGAGCTACGTGCGCTCCTCGAGGACACGACCCCTGATGCTGTTGTGGTCGAGCGAGTCTTCTATCAACGCAATGCGAAGACCGCGATTCCCGTCGCCCAGGCGAGCGGCGTCGCGGTGGCCCTCGCCGGCGCTCGAGAGGTGCCGGTACGTCAGTTCACCGCACAACAGGTGAAACTTGCGGTGACGGGCTACGGCGCGGCGAGTAAGGCCCAGGTACAAGGTATGGTGACTCGAATCTGTGGCCTCTCGCACGTTCCTGAGCCGCCAGACGCGGCGGATGCCTTGGCACTAGCGATTACCTACTTCATGATCGAACGCACTGAACGGCGCTATCCGAGTGTGCGTGTGTCGTGATTGGTTGGCTGAGCGGACAGGTCGTGCATCAACGCGTCGATGGTCCGCTGATTCTTGACGTCAACGGGGTGGGCTACGAAGTCCAGGTCGCTTCGTCGGAGACGTACCGGGTGGGCGAGAGTGTGGAGATGTTCATCTACACCGTGGTGCGGGCTGACGCACTCATGCTGTACGGATTCAATTCTCTGGCCGAGCGTGAATTCTTTGAACTGTTGTTGGCGACACCGGGTGTTGGTCCGTCCACGGCTCTCGCCGCGCTTCGCACGATGACCACGGGTGAGCTCGCACACGCCATCGAGAGCGATGACGTCAAGCGTGTCGCGAAAATACCCGGTATCGGGCCAAAGACCGCGAGCCGGATCGTGCTCGAACTGAAAGGTAAGTTCGTCGCAATTGCGGACCAGGCGTTCACGTCCCAAGGGGAGCCTTCGAGCGTTATTGATGATGCGTTGCGCTCCCTTGGGTATTCCAATCAGGAGATTCGCCAAGCCCTTCAAGACGTCGAACTCCCTCTCGATGAGTCAGAGGCGCTGCGATACGCGCTTCGACTGGTGAGACGTCAATGAGTCGGCGTGACATCGACCTCGAGCAAGTGGGATCGAGCCTGGTTGGACCTCTGGCGAATGAGATGGAGCGCAACGCAGAAGTATCGCTTCGACCCACCACGTTGAGAGAGTTCGTTGGTCAACGTGAGTTAGTCCGTCATCTCGAGATCGTGCTCGGCTCGGCACGAGCCCGTCATCAGACGGCGGACCATCTCTTATTCGCGGGTCCTCCCGGCCTCGGTAAGACGTCACTTGCGAGCATCGTGGCGAGCGAGATGGGTTCTGGGATTCGCATTACCTCCGGGCCGGTGCTCTCACGACCGGGTGATCTCGCGGCGCTGCTCACCGACCTCCAAGACGGTGATGTCTTGTTCATTGACGAAATTCATCGACTCTCGCGTGCGCTTGAAGAAGTCCTCTATCCCGCCCTCGAGGACCGTCGACTCGATGTGTTGATTGGACGGGGCCCCTCCGCTCGTTCGATCCGCCTCGACTTACCGAACTTCACCTTGGTCGGCGCGACCACGAGGACCGGCTTGGTGGCGGCACCTCTTCGAGACAGATTCGGTTTCATTGGCCAGCTCGACCTCTATGACGTTGATGAATTGAGCATCATCGTGGCGCGCTCGGCGCACCTGCTCGGTGTTGAACTACACGAGGATGCGGCCCTGATCATCGCCTCGAGGAGCCGCGGGACCCCTCGGATCGCGAATCGACTCCTTCGTCGGGTTCGAGACGTCGCCGCCGTAGAGGGGCACCCGAGCGTCGACGCCGATATTGCGGTACAAGCCCTTGAACTCTTTGGGGTTGACAACTACGGACTAGACAAGATCGACCGACGTATTCTCCAGCTGCTCTGTGATCAATTCTCGCGTCAACCGGTGGGTTTGACGACGATGGCCCACGCGTGCGGCGAGGAACCCGCCACAATCGAGGACGCGTACGAACCATTTCTCCTGCGTGAGGGATTGCTGATTCGTACCCCGCGGGGCCGGATCGCAACCGAAAAGGCGTACCAGCACATGGGAATTGTGCCTCGTGGCGGGGGACTGGCCTAAAGCGCCGCTCGCCAGCGACTAGGGTTTCTTTGTCTATTGACGGAGGAAATGCACATGTTCGCAGCAGCATCCAGTGGTGGTTCTTCGACCATACTGATCATTTACGCAGTGGTCTTTGGTGGCCTCTACTTCTTCTACCTGCGTCCACGCAGCAAGAAGCAAAAGGCTGCACGACTGGCCACCAAGAAGGTTGACGTCGGCGAACGCGCGCAGACCATTGGCGGCTTCGTTGGAACCGTCGTGAGCCAAGATGACCAGTTCATCACCCTGCGCAGCGCCAGTGGAGTTGAACTGCAATTTGTCCCTTCCGCGATCGCTCGACGTTTCGACCCGGTTGTTGTGCCCGAGTCCACTGATGACGACGCACAAGAAGGCGACAAGCAGTAATGGCTCAAAAGGTCGGTTCGCGTCGGTCACTCATCGTCAGTCTCTTTCTCACAATCGCCATTTCATTTGGTGCGCTTGCGACGACGTTGTCACTCGGCTGGGGTCCGAAACTCGGACTTGACCTGGCCGGTGGTCTGTCGGTTGTCTACAAGCCAGTGCATCCGGCGAGCAAGGCCGACATGCAAGAGGTCGTTCAGATCCTGAGCAACCGCGTGAATGGACTCGGTGTCTCCGGGGCGCAGGTCAACCTTCAGGGCAAAGACGTCGTGGTGAGTGTTCCTGGTGTGAGTGACGCGAGGAACGTGTTGCAGGCCGTGGGCCAGACCGCCCAGCTGCTCTTTCGCCCAGTGCTGTGTCAGGTGACCGAAGCGAAGAAGACCTATACGTACAAGGGCACATTGCCCGCGTGTGGCGCGCAGTACGCGCTCACCGCCGCGAACCTCGCGGTGACGCCCAATTCGAACAGCGTGTCTGGATATAACTACAACTCCAATATCCAGCCCGATCCCAAGTACGCAAAAGTTGCCTCAACGACGCCAGCGGCCGACGACCCCTCAAAGACCGTCATCCTGCCCGTGCTCGGCAGCCCGGGTGTTCGCTATCTTCTCGGACCGGCTCAATTGACCGGTCAAGCCATTGGTAAAGCGGTGGCGCAGCAGGACCAGCTTGGTGCCTGGGTCGTCAACTACACCCTGACCTCAAAGGGCAGCCCCCAGTGGGACCAAGTCGCCCAGAGGAACTTTCACCAGCAGTTAGCGATCGAACTTGACGGTGTCGTGCAGTCTGCTCCTTTGATCCAGCCCACGCAGTCGACCTTCACGTCGTTTGGTGGTCAGGGCCAGATCTCAGGATCGTTCACCGAGACTTCGGCGAAGGACCTCGCCATCGCGATGCAGTTTGGTGCCTTGCCGGTGCGCCTGGTCGCCTTGACCACTCAGACGGTCTCACCGACCTTGGGCCACAGTGCATTGGTGGCCGGTCTCGGTGCCGGTCTCGTGGGTCTCGCACTCGTCTTGCTCTACACCATCCTTTACTATCGAGCGCTCGGACTGGTGATCGTGCTGGGCCTCGCCGTCACCGCGGCGTTGCTGTGGGCGATCATTTCCGCACTCGGCCACACGGCGTTCGCGCCCAGTTTCAATCTGGCAGGTGTTACCGGATTAATTGTGTCCATTGGTATCACTGTCGACAGTTACATCGTGTATTTCGAACGATTGAAGGACGAATCTCGCGCGGGCCGCACGATCCGCTCGTCGGTCGACCGAGGTTTCCGCTCGGCCTGGCGCACGGTCTTGGCGGCGGACACGGTCAGCCTTCTCGCGGCGATCTTGTTGTACGTGATCGCCATTGGTGACGTACGTGGTTTCGCCTTCTTCCTCGGCCTTTCGACGTTGATGGACGTTGCCATCACGTGGTACTTCACGCGTCCGCTCGTCATCCTGCTCGGACGACGAGATTCGCAGGGCAATTCTGCCTTGTCGATGGCGGCCGGTCTTACTCCAGGAGTTGAGCAATGAGTGACGCAATCAAGTCTCCGGGACGTTTTGGTCGTCTGTACCGCGGTCTGACGACGGTTGACTTCGTGGGACGACGAAAGACGTGGTTCACCGTGTCGATCGTCATCATCGTCATTGGCTTGGGTTCACTCGGCATTCGCGGCTTCAACCTCGGCATCGACTTCAAGGGCGGCAGTTCGTGGGAAGTGCTCGCTCCGCATTCGACTATCAGTGCGATGACGAGTGCCGTGCAGAAGGCGGGCCTCATTCAACCAACCGTTGAGAAGCTCGGCTCCGATACGTACCAGGTGACCTCAGACCTCAATGCGCTCTCGGCGGCGCGTCAACTGACGATTACCAACAACGTCGTGAACGCCATGGCCAAGACCGCAGGCGTGAGTGCCAATCAGGTCTCCACGAGCAACGTTGGACCAACGTGGGGCGGCCAGATCACCAACCGCGCACTGGAGGCGTTGATCGTCTTCTTCATCGCCGTCGTGCTGTACATCAGTGTGCGCTTCGAGCCAAAGATGGCCCTCGCCGCGTTCGTCGCTATGGTCCACGACTTGCTCGTGACGATCGGGGTGTACTCACTGTTCGGATTCCAGATCACCCCCGACACCGTCATTGCGATCTTGACGATTCTGGGTTACTCGCTCTATGACACGGTGGTCGTGTTCGACCGTGTGCGTGACAACGCGGGGAGCATCCTCAAGTCAGGTGACGTGACCTACGGTGAGATGGTTAACCTGTCGATGAACCAGACGTTGGCCCGATCGATCAACACGTCGCTGGTCGCGATCATGCCCGTGCTGTCGGTCTTGGTGGTGGGCGCCTACATCCTTGGCGCGACGACCCTTCAGAACTATGGCCTGGCCCTCTTTGTCGGGCTCATGAGCGGTGCCTACTCCTCGATCTTTATCGCCAGTCCGTTGCTCGCGTGGATGAAGGAACGCGAGCCACGTTTTCGCGAACTGGCTGAACGCGTTGGTCAGCGCAGCGAGCACCAGATCTTCAGTCCCGCTACGGCAGCGCTGTTGGGCGGCGACGGCGCGCAGCGCAGCGCTGGGGCGCCGAAGAGTTCCTCACGCTCGACCCTGACCCCAAGGGCGCGCAAGCAGAAGAAGCGTTAGTGCGCCGGTAGGCTGACGCCATGGTCAGTCTCACATCGCGCTCCTCGGCTGATGTAGCGCTGACGGCCTCGATCGAGCGGGTCATTGCCCGTTTCCTCGAACACCACGAGTCCGGAGACGCTGAACTCATTCGCCGGGCCGGACACGTGGCGATAAACGCCCACGAGGGTCAGCTTCGCCGCACGGGTGAGCCGTACGTGACCCACCCGATCGCGGTGGCTGAGATCACTGCAGACCTCGGCATGGACGAACCGACCATCGCCGCCGCACTCTTGCACGACGCCGTCGAGGACACCGGCATCACTACTGAATGGCTCGCCAAGGAGTTCGGAGACCAGGTGGCGGCGATCGTCGATGGTGTCACCAAACTCGATCGGTTGGAGTTCGATTCTCGTGAAGCCCAGCAGGCGGCGACGATTCGAAAGATGTTCATCGCCATGGCCCGTGACTGGCGGGTATTGCTGATCAAGCTGGCCGACCGGTTACACAACATGCGCACCATCTCGGTGATGCCCATGAACCGTCAGCGCGCCATCGCCCAAGAGACCTTGGATGTCTACGCACCTTTGGCGCACCGACTAGGTGTCCAGCAGGTCAAATGGCAATTGGAGGATCTGAGTTTCGCAACTCTGCACCCGAAGCGGTACGCCGAGATCGAGCAGATGGTCGCCGCGCGCCAGCCCGAACGTGAGGCCTATCTGAAAGAGGTCATGGAGTCGCTCGTCGCCAAGCTCGAGAGTTTCCAGATCAAGGCTGACGTGCGCGGTCGACCAAAACACTTGTGGAGTATCTACGAGAAGATGGTCGTCGGCGGCAAAGAGTTCGACGACATCTACGACCTCGTAGGACTGCGGGTGATCGTAGAGGAGGAACGCGATTGCTGGGCAGTGCTGGGTGCTATCCACGCCCTGTGGTCTCCTGTTCAAGGTCGTTTCAAGGACTACATCAATTCACCGAAGTTCAACCTGTACCAGTCCCTGCACACGACGGTGATCGGCCCTCGGGGTAAGTCTGTCGAGGTGCAAGTCAGGAACCAAGAGATGCATCGACGCGCCGAGTTCGGTGTCGCGGCGCACTGGGGCTACAAAGAGGGCGCGTCGAGTCGAGAGATTGCCTGGATGCAACGACTGGCCGATGTTGAAGAGGAGGAAGCGGACCCGATTGCCTTTCTCGAGGCCCTCAAGTTGGACCTGGGCCAGGATGAGGTCTACGTCTTCACGCCCAAGGGTCGCGTGATCGCGCTCATCGAAGGAGCCACCACGATCGACTTTGCGTATGCGGTGCACACAGAGGTCGGCCACCACTGTGTGGGCGCCAAGGTGAACGGTCGACTGGTCCCACTCGAGACGGTGCTCCATTCAGCAGACGTCGTCGAGATCGTCACGAGCAAGAACGATTCATCGGGACCGTCACGCGATTGGCTGAACATCGCCAAATCCTCGAGGGCGAAGTCCAAGATTCGACAGTGGTTCCAGCGAGAGCGTCGAGAGGACGCGATCGAGGGCGGTCGCGAGGACCTCATCAAGGCACTTCGTCGAGAGGGGCTGCCGATTGCGACCTCCATGTCATCGAGCGCGTTGGATGCGGTGATCGCTTCACTGAATCTCGAGGATCTCGACGCACTGTTCATGGCGATCGATTCCAATCAAATCTCGGCGCTCGCGGTCGTCCAGCGTCTCAGTCGAGAACTGCACGGTGGAGATGCGGAGCAGCTTCCGACGACGGTCACTCGCGCGCCACGCAGCAATCGCACGGCGCGACGCTCGGCGGGCGTGTACGTCGAGGGTCTCGATGACGTCATGATTCATCTGGCGCGCTGCTGCTCGCCGGTGCCGGGTGACGCGATCATGGGATTCATCACCCAAGGGCGAGGCGTCTCGGTGCACCGGGACGACTGTTCGAACGCGGTGGCACTCGCGCACCGATTGGGCGAGCGCATCATTGACGTCGAATGGGATGGTTCGACCAGCGGTCAGTACCGAGCCGTGCTCGAGGTGATGGCCTTCGACCGGTCGCGCCTGCTCCTTGACGTCTCCAAGATCGTCGCCGAATACCACCTGAACATCATTTCGAGTAGTTCAGTCACGTCGGGCTCGCGCATCGTGCGCATGATCTTCGACGTGGAGTTGGCCGACCCCACCCATCTCAGTAGTCTCTTAGCGGCGCTCAAGGGCGTCGACGGTGTCTTTGACGCCTTTCGCCAACTCCCAGGACAGAACAAATCTTCATGAGCCCACAGCCCCAGACTTTTCGCGCACCCGTTGGTACCCACGACGTCATCGGTCCAGAGTCAGCCCAGTGGGAGAACCTCATCGCCCTCTTCGCAGAGACCGCGTATCGCTACGGCTTCGAACTCGTTATCTCACCCCTGTTTGAGGACGTTGGAGTGTTCAATCGCGGTATCGGCGAGCACAGCGAGGTCGCGACCAAAGAGATGTACGTCTTCGAAGATCGCGGTGGTCGCACGCTGGCCTTGAGGCCCGAGGGGACAGCGTCGGTGGTGCGCGCGTTCGTCCAGCACCAGCCAACGACACCGTGGAAGGCCTGGTACGTCACTCCGGCCTTTCGATACGAGCGACCCCAAGCGGGGCGGTACCGTCAGCATCATCAAATCGGTGTCGAGGTGCTGGGTACCGATGACCCCGCCGTCGACGTCGAGGTGATCTCGATGGCGTGGCGATTCTTCGCCGCCCTCGGACTCACTCGTTACCGTTTGCTCATCAACTCCATGGGTCACGACGAATGCCGTGGCGCCTACGTTGAATTATTGCGATCGTACCTTGCGACCCGCGCGGGTGACTTGTGCGACGAGCATCAAAAGGTGTGGTCCGAGAACCCCCTGCGGGTGCTCGACTGTAAGAAGACGCCGTGCATCGAGGTGACCAACACGGGACCGATGCTGCCCGATCACATCTGTGACGAGTGTCGTACCCACTTCGAGGCGGTTATCGCGGCGCTGAGCGAGCTCGGCGTCGAGGCGACATTGAACCCGAGGCTCGTACGGGGCTTCGACTACTACACGCGTACCACGTTCGAATTCGTCGCCGACGCCCTCGACGGGGCTCAAAACGCAATCGGGGGCGGGGGACGCTACGACAAATTGGCCGAACAACTCGGGGCGAAACCAACGAGTGGCATCGGTTTCGGCTGTGGGATCGAACGATTGCTCTTGACGCGCGCCGCCGAGAATGAAGGACCGCTCGATCTCCTGCGGCGCACCCTCGACTGTTTCGTCGTCGATACGACCGGTGAGAACGCCGCGACGCTGCTTCTTGATGAGTTGCGCAGCGCGGGCGTCGCGGCGGACCGCGCGTATGACAATCGCTCGATGAAGTCCCAGATGAAGGTCGCCGACAAGTCGGGCGCCCGATTCGCTCTGCTGGTCGGTCCTCAGGAGTTGGCAGCGGGTCAGGTTACGATTAGAGACCTACGAAGTCAAGATTTTGCGCAATCCCAACAGACAACGCCTCGAGACGACATCGTAGCGACCGTCTTGAACCTACTTACGAAGTGAAGTGACCATGTCAATGAATAGTGAAGCCACGAGTATGCGTGATCTGCTGTGCGGGTCAATAGACAGCTCGATGATCGGCGAGCGGGTCACGGTGTGTGGTTGGGTCGCGAAACGTCGCGAACACGGCGAACACTTGGCGTTTCTTGACGTGCGCGACCGCTCCGGGATCGTCCAGGCGGTCGTCGACGGCAGCGTCGACGTTCGAGGGGAGTACGTGGTACGAGTGAGCGGTACCGTGCAGCGACGACCCGAGGGTACGTTGAACGACCGGCTCGCCACGGGCGAGGTCGAGTTGACCGAGTGCACAGTCGAGACACTCGCGAGTGCGGAGCCGCCGCCTTTCCAGTTGGACGAGCGTGTCGACATTGATGAGCAGGTACGTCTGCGGTACCGATTCTTGGACCTTCGCCGAGAGAAGATGCAGCACAATCTGCGACTTCGCGCCAAGGTGAACGCGACGCTTCGACGGGCCATGGACGCCCAGGGGTTCTGCGAAGTCGAGACGCCGCTGTTGTGGGCACCCACGCCCGAGGGGGCTCGTGAATTCGTGGTGCCTTCACGGTTGCACCCTGGCGAGTTCTACGTGCTGCCTCAGAGCCCGCAGATAGCCAAGCAACTTCTCATGGTGGGTGGCTTCGATCGCTACTACCAGATCGCGCGCTGTCTTCGCGATGAGGATCTGCGTGCGGATCGTCAATTCGAGTTCACCCAGCTCGACCTCGAAGCCAGCTTTGTGACCCAGGACGACATCTTGGCCTTCGTCTCGGCGGCGGTGCTCGACGCGGCCGAAGCGGCGACGGGGGTTCGACCCGGCACGATTGACTCCATGACCTGGGCGCAGGCCCTTGACCTCTACGGTACGGACAAGCCCGACCTTCGATTCGCCATGGTGCTCCAGGACTTATCAGCGGCGTTCGCCACGACCGAGGTGAAGGCCTTCGCCGCCCCGGTGGTGAAGGCGCTTCGCGTGCCGGGGGGTGCGACGCTCTCGAGGAGTCGTCTCGATCAGCTGACCGAGCAGGCCAAGTCGCTCGGCGCGAAAGGTCTCGCGTGGTTTCGCGTCACCACTGAAGGCCTCGACTCACCCCTGGCGCGCTACCTCAACGAGGATGAAGCGCGCGTCATCAGTACAACAGACGGTGCCGAGGTCGGCGACCTGATCTTGTGTGTGGCCGATGAACATGAGACGGCTTGCAAGGTCCTGGGCGCGCTTCGCGTGACCCTGGGCGCGGCTCCCGTTGGTGAGGGTGATCATCATTACGTGTGGGTGACCGAGTTCCCCATGTTCGAAGGCATTGATGAGGACGGCAATCTCCAGGCCGCCCACCACCCATTTACGATGCCGCACCCCGATGACCTCGACTTGATCGAGACCGATCCACTGAAGGTTCGCTCGCAGGCGTACGACCTGGTGTTGAACGGCTGGGAGTTGGGGAGCGGATCGGTGCGAATACATCGTGCCGACATCCAGTCTCGCATCTTCAAGGCGTTGGGGATCTCCAGCGAGGAGGCCGAGAATCGATTCGGATTTCTGCTCGGCGCTTTCAAATACGGTGCTCCGCCTCACGCGGGCTTTGCTTTTGGCATCGACCGCCTGGTGGCGATCTTCGCGGGCGAAGAGAACATCCGTGAGGTCATTGCTTACCCCAAGACCCAGTCGGGTACCGACCTGATGACCGGAGCCCCCAAAGAGATCACGCAACGACAGGTGAACGATCTTCGCTTGAAGATCACGGCGAAGGGTTCGTGAACCACGTCCCTCTTTGACGACGCCGTCGCGCAACGCCTGAAGGAGGCGGCTCCGCTCGCCGAGTTGTTGCGCCCGCGTACCCTCGATGAAGTCGTGGGGCAAGATCACCTCGTCGGACCAGATGGCGCACTTCGCAAATTCGTCGAAGCGCGCCAACTCTCCTCGATGATCTTGTGGGGGCCCGCGGGCACGGGCAAGACCACGCTGGCACGCATCGTGGCAAGTGCCGCGGGCTACGCGTCAGAGAGTCTGTCAGCCGTGAGTGGGGGTGTAAAGGACGTTCGCGAGATCCTCGCGCGCGCCAGAGAACGACTCGGCGAGCGCGGTGAACGAACGGTACTTTTCATTGACGAGGTCCATCGCTTCAATAAGGCCCAACAGGACTTGCTCTTGCCCGCGACCGAATCGGGCGAAGTCGTGCTCATAGGTGCGACGACCGAAAACCCCTACTTCGAGGTGAACGCTGCGCTGATGAGCCGCTCGACCCTGTGGCGACTCCAGCCACTTCGCGAGGTGGACATCTCGGTGCTCTGTACGCGCGGCGCGCGTGTGCGTGGGGCGAAGCTCAACGACGACGCGCTGGCCGCGATCACCTCCTCGGCGGATGGTGACGCGCGAGCGGCGCTGACGACGCTCGACACCGCGATCATTCTCGCTCGACGAGACAGCTCGCCTCCGGTGGTGTCACTCGAGCACGTGACCCAGGCGCGCGATGGCCGTCTCTATCACCAGTCCCGCGACACCCATTACGACCAGGTGAGCGCGTTCATCAAGTCGGTACGTGGTTCAGACCCTGACGCGGCCCTCTACTGGCTCGTGACGCTGCTCGAAAGTGGCGAGAGCGCACGTTTTCTAGCGCGTCGTCTCGTCATTCTCGCCAGCGAAGACATTGGCCTCGCGGACCCTATGGCGCTCGTGGTGGCTGAGGCCTGCGCGAGAGCCGTTGAGTTCGTTGGTCTGCCCGAGGCGCGCCTCACCCTGGCGCACGCCACGCTCGCCCTCTCACTCGCGCCCAAGAGCAATTCGGTCACGCGCGCCCTGGCGACCGCGACCGCTGCCGTGCAGGCCGGCGGCACTCACGAGGTGCCCGCGCACCTTCGCGACGCCCACTATGCGGGAGCGTCCACGCTCGGCTTTGGCATCGGGTACGCGTATCCCCACGACTATCCACACGCCTGGGTTCGCCAGGACTACCTCCCCGACGC
>JAJXXA010000039.1 GCA_021781335.1 Actinomycetes bacterium | reverse complement strand
GTGGCTGCACGCGCGACACCTCGACACCCCTTACAACAACGCCGCCCTCAAGAACCTCGGTGTCGCTACGGGCGCGGGTGTCATGGTCGTGGTGCCCAAGGGGGCCTGCGGCGTCGTCGAGACCCAACGCGTCGTCCGCTGGATGGCCAACGAGAGCGCGCGCCAGTGCGGACCGTGCGCCTTTGGTCTTCCGTCACTCGCCGATGACCTCACCCACATCGCGCACGCGACCCGTGACGCCGAGTTGGCGTATCACCGTCTCATCGAGCGCTGTGGCGTCATCGAAGGACGCGGCGCCTGTCGCCACCCCGACGGTGTCATCCGCTTCATCCGCACTGCCCTCGAGGTCTTCGACGCGGACTTTGACACCCACGTTCACGGTGTGGCGTGCGCTGGGTCGCGCGCTACGAAGCACTTCGCCAATGTGCCATCGCTCGAGCGTGAGGATGAACTCATATGGGAATGAGACGCCGCTCGGGCACCTTCGTACTCCAGGTGAACCCGATCCTCTGTGACGGCTTTGGCCACTGCGCCGAACTCGCACCTGAGCTCGTGAAGACCGACGAGTGGGGCTATCCGATCATCGTGAATGAACCCGTGCCACTCGCGAACGTCGCCGCCTACGAATCAGCGCGTTACGCCGAGCGAGGTTGCCCGCGCCAGGCCTTGCACATCCAACGCTTCAGCGAGAAAAAGCCCCACTAACGACGTCGAGGCTCAGCGGTTCCCCTCAGCGTGGCGCTGAGTACGAGCGACGATGATCCGCGATGTCACGAGCAGCACGAGGACCATCACGAGCAGGATCAACGCCGCGTCGTACGAGACGTAGTGCGCCTCGTTGGTGGGCTGGTTGTAGTCCGTCCAGACGTAGTAGGTGAGATAGCCAATGGGCTGATGGATCAGCGACGCCGATGGGAGGTTGTTGGTTATCCCCGCGGTGTAGAGCAGAGGTGCCGTCTCGCCGCCCGCAATGGACAGCGCTATGAGGACGCCGGTCACGATGCCCGGCAGCGCCGACTTGAGCACGATGCGACGAAGCATGTAACCCGGTGACATCCCCAACGCTTCGGCGCCCTCGCGATAGTTGGTCGGCACCTGACGAATGGCGGACTCGGTCGCTTTGGCGATGTAGGGAACAACCATCAACGACAAGATCAAGAGCGCCGGCAATAGGGAGAACCCCCAGTGCAGCCCAACGCACAAGGCGATGTAGCCCACGTATCCGAGCACGATCGACGGGAATCCCGAGAGGACTTCGGTCGCGGTGCGAAGAACGGCGCCGCTGGCTTTGCCGCTACGTCGCGGCCTCGCGAGCTCCGCGAAATGGATGCCCGCCAAGATGCCGATGGTGCCCGCGATGATGAGGACACCGAACATGATCACGAGCGTGCCCAGAATCGCATTCTCAAGGCCGCCACTCGTGCCCTGGGATACCGTCGTCAGCACGTTCCAGTGCCAATGGGGTACCGCGCGCACGACCACTTCGATCACGAGCCACATCGCGGGTCCAACGACGAAGACCAGCGAGGCCATCGCGGCAGAGCGAAAGAGCATCTCGCGAACGCGTCGCGCGCGCGTGCGCTGCATCGAAGGGCTGATGATGCTCATGAATCTCTCCCGACCGGTGCAGAAAGGTGTGACGTTCGATTGACAATGACGCGTGCCGCCACGTTGACGAACACCGAGATGACCGCGAGGATGAGACCCGCCTCCGCGAGTGTGGAAACGGCGAAGCCGGTCCCGTCGGTTGCCGCCGAGTCCAGTTGGCTGACGATGGTGGCCGCAACCGTGGTCATGGTGCCGTAGATGTTCGGTGCCACGTGACCGAGCACCGATCCCGAGACCATCGCGACCGCGATCGTCTCGCCGAGCGCGCGACCGAGGCCGAGCACCGTCGCACCGATGATTCCCGAACGGACCCACGGGATGGTGACCCAGCGTGCAACCTCCGCGTCAGTCAGACCGAGCGCCTCACCACCCTCCTTGGGCAGTGGCGGCACCTGCATGAACAGGTCGCGAGTCGTCGAGGCGATGATGGGCACGATCATGAGACCAAGGACGAGCCCCGACGTCAAGAGGCCCTCGCCGTAGCCCGTGGGACCGCGAAAGTAATTGAGGACCGGCACGTTAGGCACGTGGTTCGCGATCAAGGGGTACACGTGCTGGGCGAGCAGCGGACCCAGGGTGAGTACACCCCACAGACCGATCACGACACTCGGGATTCCCGCGAGGATCTCGACAAAGAATCCGAGCGGCTTGGAGATCCACGTGGGCAGCCGTTCAGTCAGGGCGAAGGCCGTGCCGATTGATATCGGCAGAGCGATGAGCACCGCGATGATAGAAGTCTGCAGCGTGCCCGCAATGAGCGGCCACGCACCGTACGAAGACCCCGGAGGATGCGCGACGCCGTTGGTGTGCACGACCGCGCCGTAAGTGCTCCCGGGTTGCCACGCCGAGGACGTGAGGAAACTGAAACCGTTGACCTTGACGGCAGGCCACGCCTTTAAGACGAGCACGCTCAACACGAACGCGAGACCCGCGAGAGGGATGATTGCGGCGGTTCGAGCGCTCCAGCGCCACACGTGCTCTTCATTACTACGCAACAAAGCACCTATCCGGCGGACCACGGAGGTCCGCCGGATAGGGCCAATGGCGGTGATTGATTCAGCGTCGCCGCCTACCACTGACATCGTTACTTGATTTTTTGAATCTGCTTCAGTGACTTATCCACGACCTTCAAGGGCAGTGCGACGAAGTTCACCTGGCTCAAGTACTGAGAGCTGTTGCCCTGCTTGGGGTCGATCGCCCACTCGAGCAGCGAGCGCACTGCTTTGGCGGTGTTCGCGTCGGCCTGGTTCTGGTTGACGATCGCGTATTCGTAGTTCACGATCGGGTAGCCGCCGTTGACGCGACCGTTGATCATCGAGATGGTCTCGTTGGCCGGAGTCTGGTTCTGGTACACGGTGGCTTCCTTCAGCGCGGCCGTTGGCGTCGGCATGACAAATTGTCCATCGCCATTCTTCAACTTCGCGTAGGTGAGGCCGTCACCCAGGACCTGGGCCTGGTAGCTGACACCAACGTAGGCAATGCAACCCTTGGTTGCAGCGCAGCCCGAGACCATGCCGCCGTTACCGTTCTCACCCAAAGCGTTGGGGATCGAGGGGAACGCGACGGTCGTGCCGTAGCTGACCGAGTTGGCCCACGTCGGGTCCTGTCGTGAAAGGTACTGCGTGAAGATGAACGTGTCACCACTGCCGTCAGAACGGTGCAACGCAACGATCGGCAGGTTGGGCAACGTGATGCCGGGGTTCATCGCCGCAATCGCCGGGTCGTTCCAGTTGGTGATCTTTCCCTGGTAGATCTGCGAGAGGACCAAGCCGCTCAGGTTGAGGTGCGCGGTCACGCCAGGAATGTTGTACGCGATGATCTGGTACGAAATGGCGAGCGGGATGTTCATCAGCGTGGGCGTGGTCGCCAGCACCGAGCTCGACAGGTACGCGTCCGAGGAACCGACGTTAACGGTGCCGCTCGCGGCGTCGGCGATGCCCGTACCCGAACCGGTACCGCCGGTGGTGATGTTCACATTGGAGTACTGGGACTGGTAGGCGGGCGACCAGATGTTCCACAGTGGGTACAGCAGCGTGCTGCCGGTCTCAGTGAGGTTGGCCGACGGTGGTGTCTCCACCTTGACCACACCAATAGGTGCCGGCTTCTTGTGCTTCTTGGGCTTCGTGGCGGACGCCGTTGTTGCGAACGCTCCCACGAGAGTCGCTCCTGCGAGCACGAGAGCCATCGAGGATACGAGGTACCCGCGCGACTTTGAGTTTCTGATCATTCTTGTCTCCTTGACGTTCATGAGACCAACGTAGGGTCGAGAAGTAACCCGGACTCGAACTCAAAGTGAAGCGAAGATGATTTCTGAGCCATCACTTCGTGTACCTCATTTGACTCCACGTCACCAATGCACGACGCAACTCGATCATCGACGTGACGAAGTCCCGGCGATCGGAAGAGGCGCCGCAGAGAGAACGACAATCACTGAGTGGTGCACGTGGCGCGTCACGCGACAAAAGAGTGTGCGCTGGTGGCTATACGAACGGCGACGGACCTACGACGCTTGGTCAGCCCATCAAACCGTTCACGTAGCGATCGGTCGATGCTTCGCGAGGACGTTCGAAGATCTGCGCCGTGTCGCCGTGTTCGACGAGCCGACCTTCGTAGAAGAACATGGTCTTGTCCGACACACGCCGTGCTTGGCCGAGATTGTGGGTCACGACGATGATCGTGAGCGCCGGGGTCATCGCGCGCATCAAGAGCTCTACCGACTCGGTCGAGAGCGGGTCGAGCGCTGAAGTTGGTTCATCCAGCAGCAAAACCTCTGGTCCAACCGCCAATGCCCGCGCCAGGCACAGTAACTGTTGCTGACCACCCGATAGACGAAAGGGCGAATCACCGAGTCGATCCTTCACCGCGTCCCAGAGTCCAACTTCGCGAAGACGGGTCTCGGCCACGACGTCGAGTTGCTTCCCCTTGGCGATGCGGTGCGCACGCACCCCGGCGACCACGTTGTCACGAATGGACATGGGGAACGGATTGGGCCGCTGAAAGAGCATGCCGACACGGCGACGCAAGGTCAACAGGTCCTGGTTCGATCCCCAAATGCTCTCACCGTCGAGCTTCACGTCGCCCTCGTGCTTGAACGAGGGGACCTTGTCGTTCATTCGATTGATGGTGCGAAGAAAGGTCGATTTTCCTGAACCGGTCGGACCGATGAGGGCGGTGATCGTGCCGCGAGTGAACTCCATGTTCACGCCGGTGAGTATCGATTTTCCACCGAAACTCAAGTTGAGCCCTTCGGTCGAAATGACGTTCGTGGGCCGATTCGCGTCGGGATCGAGGCGTGAAAGTTCATTGTCGATCAAGCGTGCGGCAGCTTCTGAGCTCGTGATCTCATCCATGCAGTCTTTCCTTTGCTTGACACAACTGAGGCCGAGTGTAAGGGTCGCAAATGAATTTCTTGAAAACGAAAAGTGAATTGGCAGTGATTTCTCTCCTCATCGCGCGGGTCCGCGACGCGGTTCCAGCCGAATCACAGGGATGGCGCGTTGAGCACACTCATCACCTGACAAAACAACCAAAAGCCTGCCCGCACGGCTCTGGCGGCTCGATACCGATGAACTCGATGCGGGAGTCTGAGCCCAGCTACTCCTAGACCCACGCGACAAGCAGCCGTGTGGCCCGTGCGCAGGTTGAAAGCTCGACACTGACGAGAAGTCGCCGCACTAGTGAAGATTCCTGGTCGAACGCTCGATTACGACTACCCTCTCCGCATTCGCGAGTGCGCGGTCTTTAGGGGTGTCGGGTCAAAACCTAGTAGTGTCATACGAGCCATGGGATCATTAATTAAGAAGCGCCGTAAGCGCATGCGTAAAAAGAAGCACAAGAAGATGTTGAAGCGAACCCGCTTCCAGCGTCGCGCCGCCGGTAAATAGCTCTCCTTCGCGCCTACGCGGGCGTGGTAGTTGTTTGACGAAACCGCACAGTGCCCTCGGGGCCCGTCACGTCCCATTCATGCTCGTCATTCGAGAGATGACCTTCTAAGAACATCGTCGATCCGGATCCGGCCACGGTGATCTGCGACCCGTAGGTGGCGCGCAACCACGCCAATGTCGTCGCGAGTCGAGGCTCGGCGAGCGTCGCCGCACGCTCGAGATGATTTCGACCGTCAAACTGGTGGCCCTCGGTGACCAGTTCGTCATAGACCTCGTAGCAACGTCGGGTGTTGACAGCGAACTCGGGCATCATGAGGGTGACCTCTCGCGCAACGAAGTCAAGCGGCGTGAGCCGCTCGCCGACCCCTTCGACCAGCGCTCGTCCACCTAACTGACAAAACGGCACGTCACCGCCGAGTTCCAGCGCTCGCGTCGCGCTCACCCCACCCGCCCATCGCAGGATCGCTCCGGCGTCGGCGCTACCTCCGCCGAGCCCCCCGCCCGACGGGATCCTCTTCACGAGCGTGACTCCGGCACTTCGATTCACGAGTTTGAGCGCTCGAGCCACGAGATTCGTGTCGTCTCGGGGCACATCTTCACCCGCACCCTCGACGCGAAAGTAGTCGCCCTCGGGATCGACGCGAAGGAGGTCCGCTAATTCAAGGGTGACCATCTCGCTTCGCAGTTCGTGATATCCGTCCTCACGGCGCCCAGTGATCTCAAGGAACCACGTGAGTTTCGCGGGGGCGGTGAGCTCGATCATCGTGACGACGCTAATCGGGCGAACTCCTCTATGGTCAATTCCTCCGGTCGGCGTGTACCCGCGACACCGGCCCGTTCGAAGACACCTTCGCTGGCCCATCCGGCGAGCGAGCGGCGAAGCATCTTGCGTCGCTGGGCGAACGACGTCCTGATCACCTCGAAGAGCACCTCCTCACTGACGAGAGAGGTAGGTACCCGCACGCTCGCCCGTCGAACGATCGACACCAGGGCCGAATCGACGTTCGGTTTGGGGATAAAGACGTTCGGGCCGACCTTGCCTACGACGTGCGCGTCAGCGAAATACTGCACCCGCAAAGACGCCGCGCCGTACGCTTCATCGCCGGCCTGGGCCGCAAAGCGTTCACCCACCTCCTTTTGGACCATCACGAGCATGCGCGTGATGAGTGGCTCGGCCTCGAGCAGATGCAAAACCAGTGGCGTTGCTACGTTGTAGGGCAGATTCGCCACCACGATCGCCTCGCGGCCGCCAAGGATCTCGTCGTAGTCGGCCTCGAGTGCATTCGCGTGATGGACCTGCACACCGTGCGGCGAGACGACGCTTCGAAGCGGCGCGAGCAGATACTTGTCGATCTCCATTGCGTGCACCTCGGCGCCCGTCTCGACCAGTGCAAGGGTCAGCGAACCGAGCCCCGCTCCGATCTCGAGGACCAGGTCACCGGCTCCCACGTCAGCGAGGCGCGCAATACGGCGCACCGTATTGGCGTCAACGACGAAATTCTGGCCAAGCGCCCTCGAGGGCTTGAGCCCGTGCTCTTCGAGAAGTGCGATGAGTTCAGTTCGAGTGTGGGTCACCAGGAGACTCTGACGTCGATGACGCCCTTGGCGAGTGGCGCCAGTCGCGCGAAATCGGTCTCTGAGAGATCGATTACCCGGTCACCACGCGCAGCTTCATGGTCGGTCACCAAACAGGTGATCGATCGTCCCGTCTCCAGATCGATCACCCGCACCTGGATGCCCATGGGTAAGAACCACGTTGCGCATCGTCCTGGGACGTAGGAATACCACGTCGCCACGCCAATCCGGTAATCGTGCGACACCGAGCGATGCACCGTCGTGGTGGTGGTCGGCGCGATTGTGGTGGTGGTCGGCACCGTGGTCGTGGTCGACGACGTCGTTTCACCCGGGTAGGTCGTGGTGGTCGTCGACGGGTCAGACAACGTCGTCGCGGGCGGCGCAGCCGGGTGGGCTCGGATGATCGTCACCGTGGCCACCACGGTGCCATTCCAGGGCACGAGCGTGCCCGGCGCGGGCGACTGTCGCACGATCTTGGTCCAGGTATTAGAGGCACTGCCTGGGCCCTGGGTCCTAATTCGTAGATGATTCGCGGCGAGTATCGCGTCGGCACGTGCTCGCGAGAGGCCGAGAAGGCTCGGAACCCGCGCCCTAGGATGTGCGACGCCAAGAGCGGTCGTGACCGCCACCGACGCGTGCCACGCCACGAGCGTGCCCGGTGCGGGCGACTGGCGCACCACCCGTCCCCACTTGCCCGTGGCGCTACCGGGGCCGTGCGGGACAAAGTACAGCTCAGCGGCCTTCATCGCGGCCACAACCCTTGATGGAGAGAGCCCCACGAGATTGGGAACCCTGCGAGGCGGGTGTACCGCGACGAGCGTCGTTGTCAAAATCACCGTCGATCGCCAGGGCACGAGCGTACCGGCCGCTGGTATCTCGCTCGTTACCGACACCCACGTACCGTTGGCGCTGCCGGGTCCTTTGGTTCGAAAGAAGAGTTGGTCGGCTCGCATCACGGCGAAGACCTGGGCCTTGGAAAGTCCAACGACATTGGGCATGCGTTCGGGCGCGTGGGTGCCCGACGCACCGGCCTCGGGCGTGATCAACACCATTGAACTCATCAGAACGACGAGCGTGGCGACAAGCGAAAACGGGCGATGAAACGTCCGCTGCATTGATGTCCTCAGTTCTCCACCCTCCGCGGGGACAACGAGAAGTTCCCACTTCCCGCCATTCAACGCTAGGCAAGGGGGGACCTAAAGGCAACTCAAACGGCACTAAATATTCAAATTACCTAGTGAAACTATATTTATCGAGCTTCGAGTTTGAAGAGTCGCGCCGTATTTCTAGCCGTCGCGCTACGAAGGACTTCAACGTCCTCTCCTCGCAACGCGGCGACGAATTCGCCCACAACGCTCACAAACGCGGGTTCGTTGGTGCGCCCACGAAACGGCACGGGTGCCAAGAAGGGGCTGTCCGTCTCCACGTGGAGCCGATCGAGTGGCACCATCTTCGCCGCGTCGCGCAGTGATGACGCGTTCTTGAACGTGACGACTCCCGACAACGAGATGTCGCACCCGAGCGCGAGACATCCCTCGACGTCGTCAGGGGTCCCGGTAAAGCAGTGCACGACCGTGCGCGGAGGAACGCCTTCACTTTCCAGTATCTCGAAGAGGTCATCAAAAGCGTCACGCGCGTGGATCACGAGCGCCAGATCGAGCTCGTGGGCGAGACGGATCTGGGTGGCGAACGCCTCACGTTGCGCCACGCGCGGCGAGTGTTCGTAGAAGTAGTCGAGCCCGCACTCGCCGATTCCCACGAGTCGTGGGTGGCCAGTTCTGGCCAGTTGCACTATGGGCGAGATGTCGTCGAGGGCGTCGTGGGGGTGAAGGCCGACCGTGGCGTAGATGTCGACGTCGCTGGACACTTCGCTCAGTGCCAGGGCCTCGCTCGAGGACTGCGCGTCGGTACCGATGACCACGAGTCGGTCCACGTGGGCTTCGAGCGCGCGGGCCAGGGTGGCGTGCACGTCAGCGACCACCTGATCATCTTGTGAGAGGTAGCGGTCCTGGAGATGGCAGTGTGCGTCGGTCCAGTTGCTCATGCGTCAGTCTTGATACGAGGAAAGAGCGGTTCACCCTTTTGCACGTGGCGCCCGCCAGGGTACAACCCCCACTTCGCCGAGGCCGAGAACAACTCGTCGCTCGGCGTCCCGCTCAGTCCAATACGGCGCCAGATCTCCTCACACACGCCCGGCATGGCTGGCGTGGCGAGTATCGCGACCAATCGAATGGCCTCGAGGGCGTCTCCCATCACTTGGTCGAGTTCGGGACCCGGTTCCATCTTCCAGGGCGCGCGCTTTTCGAGGTACGCGTTGGTCGCTCCGATCAAGCCCCACGTCGCTTCGAGGGCGTGCTGGGGGGCAAAGTGCTCCCACGCCTGTGCGCTGTCCTCAATCGCCGTGAGCGCCTCGGCGCGAAGCGGTGACGATGCGTTGGGTGCGGGACCCACACCCGCGCATTTCGTGGTGACCACCGTCGTGACGCGAGCCACCAGATTGCCGAGGTTGTTGGCGAGATCGGTGTTGTAGCGAGACGTGATGCCCTCGTGGGAGAAGTCGCCGTCGTTACCGAGCACGGTCTCTCGCAAGAGGTAGTAGCGAATCGGGTCGACGCCGAACTCATTGGTGAGCACGACCGGCGCGATGTCGGTCAGTCGAACCCCGCCCTCGGCGGCCATGGTCTTTGAGAGCTTCTGGCCACCAACGAGGAGCCAGCCGTGCACTTGGACGTGCGAGACCGGGTCGAGTCCGGCCGCCATGCACATCGCTGGCCACCACACGCAGTGAAAGCGGATGATCTCCTTGCCGATCAGGTGGTGCGACGAGGGCCACCACTTGGCGACCTCGTCGTCCTCACGCCCGTAGCCAATCGCGGTGAGGTAGTTGATGAGCGCGTCGTACCAGACGTAGAACACGTGCTTCTCGTCCCAGGGAACGGGCACGCCCCAGTCAATCGACGTACGGGTGATCGAAATATCCTTCAGACCCCCCTTTATGAATGAGAGCGCCTCGTTGCGCTTCGTGTCGGGGGTGACGAATCCGGGGTGCGCAGCGTAGAATTCGATCAATTGGTCCTCGAAGGCGCTCAATTTGAAGAACCAGTTCTCCTCTTGCATCTGGGTGAGCGCACGACCGTGGATGGGACACATCCCGTCAATGCTGGACTCGTTCGTGTAATAGTCCTCACAGCTCACGCAGTACAAGCCTTGGTAGACGTCTTTGTAGATAAAGCCGTTGTCGTAGATGGCGGTGAGGAACTTCTGCACGCTCTGATAGTGGCGGGGTTCGGTGGTTCGAATGAAATCGTCGTAGCTGATGCCCAGTGCGTCCCATGCTTCGCGAAATCGAGCCGACGTTCGGTCCGTCCACTCCTGGGGCGTCACCCCGTTCTTCTCGGCGGCGTCTGCGACCTTCTGGCCGTGCTCATCGGTCCCGGTCAGGAACTTCGTGTCATCGCCCACCAAACGGTGCCAGCGGGCCAACGCGTCGGCGTTGACGGTCGTGTAGGCGTGGCCCACGTGCGGCGCGTCATTGACGTAGTAGATGGGAGTGGTTATGTAGAAGCGACCCATCTATCAAGGGTACTGAACTTACGGTGCGTCCCCCGCTCGAAGCTCGAGAGCCAGACGGTAGGCGTCGCGATGCGCGACACCAAGAGCGTCGGCCACCGACGACACGGCGTCGCGCACGCTCACGCCGCTACCCAATTGTTCACGCAGTGCTGAGCGGACCATCGCCATGTCGATCGGGGCCGTGGTCGTCGCCCCTTCGAGGATGACCACGACCTCACCCATCACCTCACGGGCGGAAAAAATGGCGGTGACCTCTTCGAGCGTGCCGCGCACGACCTCCTCGTGGACCTTGGTGATCTCTCGCGCCACCGCGACGCGCCGGCGCGAGAACAGTTGAGCCAACTCCCCTAGTGTCGTCACGAGCCGCTGGGGTGACTCATAAAAGACAATGGTGCGCGCTTCATTGGCCCACTGCTCAAAGAGCGTGGCCCGTTCCCCCCGCTTTCGAGGTACGAAGCCCTCCATACAGAACCGCTCGGTCGCGAGTCCACTGATCGTGAGAGCCGCAATGACCGCCGACGGCCCCGGGGCGGTCGAGACCGAGAGTCCCGCTTCGGCGACGGCCGCCACGACGCGACTACCCGGATCACTGATCCCGGGCGTGCCGGCGTCACTGATGAGGACAACGATCTGGCCGCCACGCACGCGCTCGACGACGTCGGCGCACTGTGACGCCTCATTATGCTCGTGCAGCGACTGCAGGCGCCCCCGCACGGGGATGTCGAACGCGCTGAAAAGCGTTCTCGAGCGGCGCGTATCCTCGCAGTAGATCACGTCGGCCACACTGAGAAGCTCTAGCGCACGGCGTGAAATATCACCGAGGTTGCCCAGGGGCGTTGCGACGACCACCAATTGACCAAGCGCTCCGGCGTTGAGTGTTGGGTCCACCACTGTCCTCTCGTTTGGCCCGAGAGCCGTTCTACCTACTAACATTGTCACCTATGTCAAAACGGACCGTGAAGCGCAAGCTGCGCGCAAAGAAAAAAGCCAACCACGGCAAGAAGCCGAACTGCGGTCGCGGCTAAATAGCCACTGCCTACAGCACACCGTCCCACTTACAGCCTCGTAGCGTCAAAAGCTCCTCGAGAACCGTCGGCGTGTCGCTGATGATGCCGTCCACGCCCAGGTCGAGAAGTCGACCCATCTCGTCGAACTCGTTGATCGTCCATACGTGCACGGCCACGCCCGCCCGATGCGCGCTCTCGACGAACTGCTCGGTGACGACGGTGATATCACCGTAACTCGCGGGCACCTGGAACGCACAGACCGGCGCTACAACGGGCGTCGAGCCCTCGAGCATCGAAAAATAGAAGGCCGCGGTCTCCTCTGTTGCGGCCGAGGTGGCAACCTCGGGCGCGATCGATCGAAACTTCTGAATCGCTTGGTCGTGGAACGACGCAACGATGACCGAACCGCTGCGCTCGAGTCGACGAAGCTCGTTCGCCAGCAGTTCTTCATACCCTTCGACCTGCGGCGAGGTCTGTTTGATGTCGAGATTCAACAAGATCGATGGAAACGCCCGAACAACCTGTTCGAGCGTCGCTATGGCGTAGTGCTCGTCACGCGGCGCCTTGCCCCGGTGGACGTAGTGGTCCTCGTCGTGGCCCGGGCTGACCGCAGCCCCCTCGATCCACCAGTACGCATTGTCCATCTGCGCGAGTTGGGCCAAGGTCAACTCGGCGATCGCGCCGTGATGATTGGTCGTGCGATCAACCGTCGGGTCGTGGCACACCACGATCTGTCGATCCTTGGTGGCGTGCACGTCGAGTTCGATCGCGTTCGCGCCGCGCTCAATCGCGTGGGCAATGGCGGCGAGTGTCGACGACGGTGCTTCGAATGAGCCGCCCTGGTGCGCGAACGCTATGACCCGACGTTCGAGCCACCCCTCGTTCACGCGTACGGTGCCGTGACTGGAAACAACTTCATCCGCATGCGACGCTCCATGTAGAACGCCAGACCCGGTACGAAACCCGCGAGCATCATGAGTACGACATAGCCAATGTGCAAACGCGCCTTCAAGGCGACCTGGAAGGACATCACCAAGTAGATCGGGTAGAGCACTACCCCATGTGCGATACCGTCGATCGTCACCAACACCTTGAGGTTCTTCCAAAGCGAGAGGTCGATCCCGTGCAGGATCAAGAAGACGAACAAGGTCAAGAGCGTCGTACCGGTCACGAACGACATGATCCGGTACCGGGCGAACGCTTTCTCCACTAATGACCCCAGAGTCGCTTTTTGTTCACCGTGGACAATTTCTCCAAGTGGTCGTTGTACTCAGCGAGGGTCGGGTCTTCAACGTCAGTGCTCGCCTGACGCGCGGCCTGCGCTTGAGCGCGCATGGCCGCCTCGTACTCACGGCGCGCTGACTCCTGCTCTTCAGTCACCTTCTCGACGTTCAACATCGCGTACCACCCAAGTACGCCAAGAACACCGAACACTGGCCATTCGATCGAATAGAGGAAACTCAACGAGTTGCCCTGCACCGCACGACCGACCTGCCACCACGCAGCGGTGGCCGACATTCCCAGCCAAGCGACTAGTGCGACATGCAGGACGAGCGCCCGGCGAGATAAGTACTTCGACTTCACGGTGACATCATATAGACCAGAAGGCGAAAAATTAATTCTCCCCTAGGATTGTTCCGTGCCAGGCATGTCGACGCAGCAGTTTTCATGGCATCACCTGAATCAGTGGCATTTTGGGATAATTCCCATCGCCTTGCTGGGGATTGCGCTGTACCTTTACGCCTCGGCCATGCGCCGGGTGCCGACGTGGCCCCGGACGCGAGCTGCGTGGTTCGCTCTCGCAGTCGTCGTCACCTTCCTCGCCACCGAGTCGGTCATCGGGGTCTATGACATGACGTACTTCAGCGTCCACATGGTCCAACACCTCCTCTTGATCATGGTCGCCGCACCCCTTTTCGCCCTGAGCGCGCCACTCGACCTCGCGTATGACGCAGGGAACCCACACCTCCGCCGCGTTCTCGACTCGCGTGCACTGGGCCTCGTCATGCACCCGCTCTTCGCGTTCGCCGCCTATTTCGTCTTCATTCCTCTCACCCACCTCACCGGTCTGTTCAACCTCATGATGGAGCACGAATGGGTCCACCACACTGAGCAGATCGGCTTCTTGGTGGTTGGTTACTTGTTCTTTCGCGTGGCCTTCGGCCGTGAGCGTGGCACCACGATCCATCGCGGCCTGCGTCTGGTCTACGTGATGGCGGCGGTGCCGGTCGACACCTTCACCGGTCTGGCCCTGGTGATGTCGTCGCACAATCCGTTCCCGAGTTATGTCGCCATGGCTCCCGCGGGTTCTACCCCGCGCTCGATCCTCAACAACATCCACTTGGGCGGTGCGATCATGTGGATCGGGGGCGACGCACTGATGCTGCTCGCGTGCATCCCGATCGCGGTGGCGTGGGTGAAGTGGGAGACAGTACGAACCAAGGAGCTCGACAAAGAACTCGACGCCCAGGGTCTGTAGGCCTAGAGCAGGCCCGCGTTGATGGCCAACTCTTCGAGGTCGCTCTCGGGCCGCGCACCGAGGTGGGTGATGATCTCGCCCGCGCATAACGAGCCCAGCTGCGCTGATTCAACGGGGTCCGCGCCGAGCGCGAGACCGTAGAGGAAACCCGACGCGAACATGTCACCTGCGCCATTTTGATCCATCACGTGTTCGACCTCGTGCGCGGGTACCGACACCACGCCCGAGAACGTCGCCACGTCCGCGCCCTTGGGGCCCCGGGTGACCACCGCCAGGATCCCGAGTTCCTCGATGGCGTCAAAGGCGCGGTCGAGCGACTGGACCTGGAAGAGGGACTTGATCTCGGTCTCATTCGAGAGCAGCACGTCCACATCGCCGGTGATGAGATCGAGGAAATCTCGACGGTGCCGGTCGACACAGAACATGTCCGACAACGACAACGCCACCATCGAATCGTGCTCGTGGGCGAAGTTGACGACCTTGCGGATTGCCTCTTTGGCCGGTGGAAGGTCGAAGAGATAGCCCTCCACGTAAGTGATTTCAGAGCGGGAGATGAGGTCCTCTTTGATGTCAGAGACCTGCAATTGGTTTGACGCTCCGAGGTAGGTCGCCATCGTGCGCTGGGCGTCTTCACTGATAAAGACGTGGCAACGACCCGTCGCCCCCTCACCCTCGCGCGCAATGGCCAAATCCAATTCGACCCCCATTGAACGCAGGTCGTGCGTGAATCGCTCGCCGAACTCGTCGGCCGCTACTTTTCCGATGTAACCGCACGTTCCTCCGAGTGATGCGACACCGGCGATCGAGTTGGCCACCGAGCCGCCCGACATTTGGATCGTGGGTCCCATGGCGTTGTAGAACACCTCGAGTTGATGCTCCTCGATGAGGGCCATCGCGGCCTTGGTGAGGCCGAGGTCTCGAAAGACCTCATCAAAATCCTGGGCGATGATGTCGAGCATGGCGTTGCCAATACCGGTCACCGCGAGACGATTGGGACCGGGCTTGACTCGCAGGGAAACGGGCGTTGGCGGAATTGTCACTTAGCGAGCGTAGAACTTTTAGCCCTAAGGTGGCGACTTATGAGTTCCACTTCTAACCCTTACCGCCTAAATCGAGACGTCGTACCCTCGGCCTATCGAATCTTCTTGACCCCCGACTTAGAGGCGGCGACCTTCGCCGGCCGAGTCGAGATCGACGTCGACGTCACCCGGGCCGTCTCGCAGTTCACCCTGCACGCCATTGAGCTGGTGCTGGGGGCCGCCACGTTGAGCGTTGCCGGTACCTCGTACCGCTCGAATCAGCCGACCTTTGACGAAACCTACGAAACCGCCACCTTTCACTTCGACGAGACGCTGCCCGCCGGCCGCGCCACGATCGAATTGGCGTTCACGGGCATCTTGAACGACCAGTTGCACGGCTTTTACCGATCGACCTTCACCGACACAAATGGCACGAGCCACGTGATCGCCACGACCCAATTCGAGCATTCCGACGCGCGTCGCGCATTTCCCTGCTGGGATGAACCATCCTTCAAAGCCACCTACCAGGTGAACCTCACGATTCCAAGTCACCTCGCCGCGTATTCGAACTCCCCCGAGATCTCCAACACCGAATTGGGCAACGGCCAGCGCACGGTGAGTTACGCGCCGACCATGAAGATGTCGACCTACCTCGTGGCCTTCATCGTTGGTCCCTTTGAAGAGACGGCCGCCGTTGACGTCGACGGCACCCCGCTACGAGTGGTGTACCCCATTGGCAAGGGCCACCTCGCCGCGCTCGCCCTCGAATCAGGAGAGTTCGCTCTTCGCTTCTTCTCGGAGTACTTCGACATTGCCTACCCCGGCGACAAGCTCGACATGGTCGCCATCCCCGACTTCGCGTTCGGGGCAATGGAGAACCTCGGCTGCGTCACGTATCGAGAAACAGCGCTCTTGGTGGACCCCAGTTCGGCGTCGCTCGCTGAGATGCAGCGAGTCGTCGAGGTCGTCGCGCACGAGATCGCCCACATGTGGTTCGGTGACCTCGTCACCATGGAATGGTGGGAGGGGATCTGGCTCAACGAAGCCTTCGCCACGTTCATGCAGATCCTCTGTACGAACGCCATGCGACCCCAGTGGAAGATGTGGGTCGGCTTCGGAGTCGACCGCGACGCCGCGCTGCAGATCGACGGACTGCATTCCACGCGACCAATCGAGTACGAAGTGATCTCGCCGGACGACACGCGAGGAATGTTCGACCTCTTGACCTACGAAAAGGGTGGATCAGTCCTTCGCATGCTCGAGCAGTATCTGGGTGAGACGACCTTTCGCGACGGCATCCGCCACTACCTGAAGAAGCACAGTTACGCCAACACCATCACCACTGACCTGTGGGACGCGCTCGAAGAGACCTCCGGCCAGCCCGTGCGCGCGATGATGAACACCTGGATCCTCCAGGGCGGTCATCCGCTCGTGACCCTCGAGGGGGGAATGCTACGCCAACAGCCCTTCATGTACGGTCCCGCCCGGGGCGACAGCGCCATTGGTTCGTCGTGGCTCGTCCCGGTCCTCACCCGCTCACTGCACGAGGGACCCACGAGTCGCCACCTGCTCGGTGACGAGCCCGTCGCAGTGAGCGACCAGGCACCGGTGGTGTTGAACGCCGGGGGGTCGGGGGTCTTTCGCTCGCGCTACGGGGCCCAGGAGTTACGCGCGCTCGCGGGCCACATCGCCGAGCTCGAAGAACTCGAGCGCGCCACACTCGTGGCCGACAGCTGGGCGTCACTGTTCGCCGGACACATCACCTGGGACGCGTTCCTCGCCATCGCCCACGGTCTGGGCGATCAGGATGAACCAACACCGTGGGGCACCGTCGCCACCGCGTTCGACTACGCGCTTCGAGCGCTCACGCCCGCGCAGCGTCCCGCGCTCGTCGACCAGGTTCGCGCCCTGTTCTCCACGCAGTTCGAACGACTCGGTTGGGACTCACGTGCGGGTGAGAGCGAACTCACGCCGCAGTTGCGCGCCATCGTCATTGGTGCGCTCGGGGTCGTTGGTGAAGACCAGTCGATTCGCGACGAGGCCGTTCGCCGTTTCGAAGCGAACACGATGGACGGTGACCTCGCACGTACGATTCTTCGAATCGTGGCGATCCAGAACCGACCCGGCGACTTCGAGGTGTTCCTCGATCGGTACCACAACGCCGCCACCCCCCAAGAAGAGCAGCGCTACCAGTGGGGGCTCGCAGAGTTCGCGGATGAAGCGCTGGCGCTTCGCGCGGCCGAGATGTGTTTCTCGGAGTTCCGTAATCAGGACTCGGCGATCGTGCTCGGATTACTCTCTCGCAACATCGAAACCGGCCCACTCGTCTGGAGACTGCTCACGAAGCGCTGGAACGAAGCGATGGAGAAGTTCCCGCTCAATTCTCATTCGCGCCTGGCCATGGGGATACCCACGTTCATTCGCGACCCCGCATTCGCCGACGAGGTCGAAGCATTCCACACCGCACACCCGATCGGTGGCGAGCAGCGCACCGTGCAACAACAGATCGAACGGATGCGTGTCGGACTCAGTTTCGCGAGTGCCTTGCGCGGACAGTTCTAGGCGAGGGTCATGAGCGTTGGGGCGTTCCTGGGCATTTTCGCCCTCATGTTCTTGTTGGAACTACCCGACAAGACCATGATCGCCACCATCGTCATGAGTACCCGGGCTCGACCTTCGTCCATCGTGATGGGGGCCTCGGCGGGGTTCGTCCTCCAGATGGGACTGGCGGTAGCCGCCGGAAGCCTGCTCACGTTGTTGCCCGTGCACATAAAGGAGTACATCGTTGCTCTGTTGTTCCTGGGTGGTGCGGGGTACCTGCTCTTCGTCCCCGAGAAGCAAGTCGAGGCCGAAGGCGAGCGCGAGGGTTTGAGCGAGCGTCCCTCCTCGAGGGGCCGAGAGATCCTCACCGCGTTCACGGTGATCTTCGTCGGGGAATTCGGCGACCTCACACAGATCCAGGCCGCCAACTTCAGCGCCAAGACCCACCAGCCCCTCGAGGTGTTCATCGCGTCCTCGCTCGCGCTCATCGCCATCAGCTTCGTTGGCGCGTACGGTGGCAAGTTCCTCCAGCGCTTCGTCCCGCTCGCGAAGATCCGCGTCGCGGGTGGCCTGATCTTCGCTGGTCTGGGCGTCTACACGCTCATAAAGGCGGTCGCGGGATGAGTCGACGCAAGCATCTCTTGGACTTCGCAGACACCGTCAAAGGTTTCATGCCGCGCGACGAGGGTCTCGCGCTACATCACTACGCCCTGCACCACGACGCGGGCGCCGAGGGCACGTGGCTCGAGATTGGCGCCTGGTGCGGGAAGTCGGCCGTCTACCTGGGCGCGGCGGCCGAGTCGTTGAATGCGGTGCTCTACTCGCTCGATCATCATCACGGCAGTGAGGAGAACCAGGAGGGGTGGGAACACTTCGACGAGACCTTGGTCGACCCGGTGGACGGACGTCTCAATACGCTGCCCGCCTGGCAGCGCACGATCAGCGACGCCGAACTCGAGACAACGGTCATCGGGCTCATAGGACCATCGACGGTCATCGCGGCCCATTTCTCGGAGCCCTTGGACATCTTGTTCATCGACGGAGGCCACGCCGCGGATGTCGCCTGGGCCGACTACCACGCGTGGGCGCCCAAAGTCGTCCCCGGCGGACTGCTCATGATCCATGACGTCTTCGAGGACCCCGCTGACGGCGGTCGTCCCCCCTTCGAGATCTACCTCGAGGCGATCGAGAGCAACGAGTTTGTTGACGTCGCCGCACAGGGTTCGCTTCGCGTACTCAGGCGGGCACCACTTTCCGCTTAGCGGATCGGACAGCCAGGTTCAGCGAGATCGAGCGGGGCCGGCAACTCACCGTGGCGAAAGAGACCTGACGCGGGCGAGGACGACGTCAGGGCGTCCGCCGCCAGCAGGACTGCGGCACCGGTGTAGGAAGTCGTCTCTTGGTCGGGGAACGTCACGTGATCGGGGTACGCAATGCCAGTCCAGTACGCGCCGTCCTCTCGACGGTGTCGACTCGTCAGACTAAAGAGTTCGAGGGCTCGAGTCGTGAGGCCCAGCCCGTCGAGGGCGAGCACGCACTCCGCCGTCTCGGCGGCCGTGACCCAATCGTTAGTGGACACACAGCGCACGCCGTACTCGGCCATGACATGGCGATCCCACCCGTCCGCGATACGCGCCTCTCCCCCTTCGCCCCCGAGGGCGCCCGAGAAGATCGGGTAGTACCAGTCCATGGCGAATTCGTTCTTCGGCGCGAAAGCGCCAGGGTGATGCGCCACGGCGTGGCCGAGTCGACCCGCCGACCACTCCCACGAGAGACGCCGACGGTCGAGTCGTTCACCGAGCGCGATAGCGCACCGCAGCGAATGAAAGATCGACGAGGAGCCCGTGAGCAGTGCGTACGTCTCGGGGCGACCCGCGGCGTCGAGCGACCAGCGGATAGTGCCATCGGGCATCTGCCAGCGAAGCACGAACTCGATCGCTCGTTCGACACAGGGCCACATCTCTCGGGCGAAGTCGATGTCGCCGGTCGCGAGCAGGTAATGATAGGTACCAGTAGCGACGTAGGCGCAGACGTTGGTGTCGAGTCGGGCGCTCTTCACACTCGACCCAAGGTAGTAATTGAACCAGCTTCCGTCGCTCAACTGAGTACGCGCCAACCAACGGTACGCTTCGCGCGCTTGTTCTTGGTACCCAGAGATCGTGAGAGCCATCGCCACCTCGACGTGATTCCAAGGGTCGCAGTGACCGCCCTTGAACCAAGGGATCTGGCCATCGGGCAGTTGGAGGGACGCGAGGTGGCGCGCGGTGACCGCAATGTCCTCGGCGCTCAAGACCTCGGGCACCCCCGCGAGGAAATTGGTCGTGTTCACGAGGGTTTGACCAGATAGACAACGATCGACTTGCCAATGAGCGGCGAGAGGACCCGCTCCATGAATCGAGTGGTGCGAGGACGCTTCACGATGTCCCACACCAGCAGGCGATGGTAGTTCTTCACCAACGGATGGTCTTCGTTGGTGGTGCCGACCAGACACTTGAGCCACCAATACGGACTGTGGAGGCCGTGGGCGTAATGGTGACCGGTCACGCGCATCCCGCTGGAGCGAAGGCGCCCTTCGAGAACCGAACGGCGATAGATACGAATGTGTCCACCGGGCACGTTGTGGTATTCGTCCGAAAGGGCCCAGTTGAGTAGCTCCGGTCCGAATCGTGGCACCGTAATGGCCATGGTCCCTCCGGCGCGAAGCACCCGGGCGAGCTCTCGCATCGCCGCGTGGTCGTCGGGGATGTGCTCGAGGACCTCAGAGCAGATCACCCGATCAAACGTGCCGTCAGGGAATGGCAAGTGCAGCGCGTCGCCCTGGACCGCCGCCGTGTGCAGCGAAGGATCGCGCAACTCTCCGGCCTCGAGCATCGCGGCGAACGTGGCGGCCACACCCTGGACTTCGTCTCGGCCCGCGTCAAGGGCGACCACGTGCGCGCCACGACGAGCGGCCTCGAAGGCGTGTCGGCCGAATCCGCAGCCCAAGTCGAGCACCCGGTCGCCACGGCGTAACTTCAATCGGTCGTAATCCGCGGTCAGCATCAGTCAAACGCCATCGCTGCGGGCAGGGGCTCGTTACCCAGAATCGCGTCGTAACACGCCGCAGTCCCTCGTGCGGTGACTTGCCACGTGAAGCGCTCGATCACCCGCTGACGGCCGTTGGCACCAAGGCGTTGCGCTACGTCGGGTTCGTCGAGGAGGTAGCGGATAGCGCTCACGAGCGCGTCGGGGTTGTTGGGCTCGACCAGGAGACCCGTCTCCCCGCTCGTGCCGACAACCTCGGGCAGGGCACCCCCGGTCGTCGCGACGACCGGCACCGCGCAACTCATCGCCTCGATTGCGGGAAGCGAGAAGCCTTCGTAGAGGCTCGGTACGATCGCCACTTCGGCTTCACCGTACAGTCGTGCGAGCTCCTCATCGCTCACGCCCGAGATTGTGGTCACGATGTCGTTCAGTCCGAGACGATCGAGCGTCAGAGCGACACGGCCCTTGGCCCTAGGCTTTCCAATCACGATCAAGTCAATATCGCGTTCGACGCGCAACTTCGCAATCGCCTCGAGCAGGGGCACGAGACCCTTCATTGGCACGTCAGAACTCGAGGTCACCATGAGTCGACCCTTCTTCTTCACCACGTTGTCGTACGGTCGAAAGACCGTGTGGTCAACCCCCACCGGCACGACCGTGAGTCGCTCGAGAGGGACCTTCATCTGCGCGTTGATGTCGATCTTGGAATTGTGTGAGACCGTCAGGACCGCTGGCAGTTGCTTGACCACCCTCACCTGCATTCGCAAGAATCCGAACCAGCGACGAGTGGTAACGCGCTTCCAGAAATTTTCGGCGTGGTCGAGCGCGATTGAACGATCGACGGTAATCGGGTGGTGCAGCGTTTCGAGCAGCGGCCACCCGTCGCGGTGGAGTTTCAAGATCCCCGGACCCATGCACTGATTGTCATGGATGATGTCGAAGTCGCCCCGACGCTCGCGCAAGATCTTGTGGATCCGCATCGAATACGCCAGGGGCTCCCCGAAGCCTGCGCTCAACATGACGGCAAACTCCGCGAGGTCGGCCGCTGAAGTGAACTCCGAACGCGCGGGGATGCGAAACGGGTCGGGGTCTCGATAGAGGTCCAGTCCGCGCACCGGCGTGAAGCCGACGCCTTCATCGAGTTCCGGCCAGGGTGGACCCGAAAAGACCTCGACGCTGTGACCGAGATTCACCAGTTCGCGAGTCAAATGGCGCGTATAGACACCCTGCCCGCCACAACGAGGATTACCCCGATACACGAGGAACGCGATCCGTGATTTTCCAGGGGCCGCAGGGCGGGCCGGGATGCGCTCGGGGACCGTGAGTGTCTTGGAGAGAGCCCAGGACGCCTTCGTATCATGAATGGTCTGGCGCAGGGTTCGAGACACAGTCCAACTTTCGGATTCGGCAAAGTTCTTAATTCTCTCCCAAATCGCAACAGGGCACAAATGCCGCCTCACCGGCCCTCTCAAGATGACTACGCTGCCATCTATGGATCTCACCTACCCAGTTGAAGCAGAAACGTTTCGTTCAGAAATCCGCGCGTGGCTGAAAGAGAACTTGCCCGAAGGTTGGTTCGAACCCGGATTCACCCTCAGCGACGCCGAGCGGAGGGAGTTCAACCGTACCTGGACCGACAAGCTCTTCGCGGGTGGGTGGATATGTGCGGGCTGGCCCGTCGAATACGGCGGCAAGGGCCTCTCGCTCCTGCAACAGGTGGTCTTGAATGAAGAGTTCGCGACCGCCGGTGCGCCGATGCGCGCCGACTTCTTTGGCGACACACTCGTTGGACCCACAATCCTCCAGTGGGGTACTGAAGAGCAGAAGAAGGAATTCATCCCGGGAATCTTGCAGGGCAAGATCGCCTGGTGCCAGGGATTCTCCGAACCCAACGCGGGCAGCGACCTCGCGAGTCTGAAGACCTCCGCCGTCCTCGATGGCGATGAATGGGTGATCAACGGTCAAAAGGTGTGGACTACCCAGGCGCAACACGCTGACTACGTGTTTCTCATGACCCGCACCGACCCCGACGCACCTCAGCACGCGGGCATCAGTTATCTCCTCGTCCCCATGCATCAAGAGGGCGTTGAAGTCCGTCCGATAACCCAGGTCGACGGATCCGCCGAGTTCAACGAGGTCTTCTTCACCAACGCGCGCTGCCCCAAGGGCAACGTGGTCGGTGGCGTCAACAACGGCTGGAAGGTCGCCATGACGACCCTCGGCTTCGAACGGGGTTCGTCCTCGACGACGGGATATCGTCGCTTCTTGAAAGAATGGGAAACCATCGTTCGAGAGACCAAGCGGCTCGGCAAGAACAGCGATCTTCGCGTACGAGACGAACTCGTCAAGGCGTGGTCCAAGGTGAAGATCATGGAGATCAACGGCTACCGGACCTTGACCGACTCGCTCAACGGCACCCACAACGCGGCGCTGCTCGGGGCGTGCAACAAGATGTTCTGGTCCGAAGCCCACCGCTCGAGCATGGAACTCGCCATTGACATCTTGGGCATGGAGGGTCAGATCCTTACCGGTAAGGGCGACGCCGAATCCATCGTGGCGGGCAGTCGTCGTGGTCGGGCGGACTACCCAGTCTCTGAGTTGCAGGCGTCCTTCTTCTTCTCACGATCCGAGACGATCTGGGGTGGCACCGCCGAGATCCAGCGCAACATCATTGGCGAACGCGCATTGGGCCTACCCAAGGAGCCAAAACCGCAGCACGCGTGAACTGAGCGATGTCGCGGCTGTGGGCCTGGCGAATGTGCCTATAGGGCGCGGTAGCGCGGCACGTAACCACCCGCGCCGAGTGACATGGAATCTTCGGCGTCGATCGAGTCGTCCACGCCACCAATCACTTCAGTCACCCACTTCAAGCGGTCGGTGAGAATCCTCGTGACGCCACCCTGAAGGGTGTCGCTGGAAATGGCACAACTCGAGCATGCGCCGCCAAGTTGCACCTCGACGACACCGGTTTCAACATCGGCGCGAATCAGCACCAGGTCGCCTCCGTCAGCCTGTACCGCAGGCCGCATAAGGTCCAACAACGAATTAAGGGCCTTGAGGCGGCTCGAACGCTCCTGGTCTGTCAGTTCACTCACCCCCCTAGTCTGCCGTGTGAATGCCAAGACGTGACCACGCGAGTCACAATGGCTACGATTTGCCAGATGACTCCCGAGACTCGTATCGATCCGAGCACCATCGACCTGTCGGACGTTGAATTCTGGCGCCAACCGTGGTCGTATCGTGAAGCGGCATTCGCCACACTTCGACGTGAGGCGCCCATCTCCTTTTACGACGAACCCGTCATCGAAGGAACGTCCATCGAGCTTCCACGCGGTGCGGGCTACTACGCACTCACGCGCCATCGCGATGTGGCGAGCGCTTCACGCCACCCCGATATCTTCCTCTCGGGACCCGGCGCGGTCTCGCAGATGGACTTGCCTCCCGAGATGGTCGAGTACTTCTCAGGCATGATCTCGACCGACAACCCCAAACACGCTCGTTTGCGACGCATTGTCTCGAACGCGTTCAACCCACGTAATGTGCAATCGGTCGAGGACTCCATTGAACGCGTCGCCGACCAAGTGCTCACCCGGGCCATGGCGAACGGCACCGGCGACTTCGTCACTGACATCGCCGCCCCGTTCCCCTTGGAGATCATCTGCACCATGATGGGCGTACCGCCGAGCGAGTACGCCACGGTGCTCAAGTGTTCGAACATCATCCTCTCGGCGGGCGACCCCGAACTCGTGCCCGAAGGTACCGATCCGATCCTCGCGTTCCTCGAAGCCGGGGGCACTTTGACCGCGATCATGGAAGAACTTGGCGCGTACCGACGCGAGCACCCCATCGACGACATCACGAGCGCGCTCGTGAACGCCGAAATTGAGTCAGAGAAACTGACCCAGCAAGAACTCGCGTCCTTCTTCGTGCTCTTGGTCACCGCGGGCAATGAAACGACGCGCACCGCGATTGCTCACGCGCTCAACGCCTTCAGAGAGTTCCCCGACCAACAACGGCGCTGGGCCGACGACTTCGAGGGTCTCGCGAAGACCGCCACCGACGAAATCGTTCGATGGGCGTCGCCCGTGATCTGGATGCGACGCACCTTGGCTCAGGACCACACGCTCTCGGGCTTCGATCTCAAAGCCGGCGACAAAGTCCTGCTCTTCTACAATTCGGCAAATCGAGACGAGGACGTCTTCGAGAATCCTTACGAGTTCGACCTCGCACGCACACCGAACGAACACTACGGCTTCGGCGCTCCCGGTCCCCACTTCTGTCTCGGTGCGCATCTCGCACGACGAGAGATCACGGTCATGTGGCGCGAACTCCTACGCCGCTCGCCCGGCGTTCACGCAACGGGTGCGCCCTCACAACTGGCGTCGAGCTTTGTGAACGGCATCAAACACCTGCCCTACAGCTTTTAGACGGCTACGATTTGCGCGCTTCGACGGCCTCGTCAAAGGCGCGAAGGGCTCTCGGGCCCCACACGGTGCCCGGACCGCCGTTCATAGAAATGGCTACGCCAATCGCCTCGGCGACTTGTTGGCGGGTGGCGCCTTCACGGGCAGCGCCGCGCGTGTGCGAGACAATGCACCCGTCGCATTCGCGGGTGATCGCAATCACCAATGCCAACAATTCCTTGAACGAACTTGGAAGTTCTCCCGCGCCCAGCGCCGCGCGCGACATCTCGGCGTAACTCTTCAATACGTCGGGAATCATCGCGCGCAGATCCAGCGCCGGCTGACGCAACTCCTCACGGACTTCATCACTGCTCTTCATAACCACCTCCACCGTGCAGCGTAGCGAGCGATCCGGTCGCATCCACTCAGGTGCGTGCACCAGGTGACGTCCGTAAGATGGGTGGGTGAGCGTTATTGACGACCTGTTATCTCATAATCGTGCCTACGTTGCCCGTCACGGTCACCGCGAGATGCCGACCATGCCGCAACTGCATCTCGCAGTACTCACGTGCATGGACTCGCGCCTCGACCTCTTTGGGGCACTCGGTCTTGACCTCGGTGAAGTCCACTTGATACGAAATGCCGGCGGTATCGCGAGCGACGATGCCATTCGGTCGTTGCTTCTCAGCCAACGCCTCCTCGGTACCACGTCGATCATGGTGATCCATCACACCAAGTGCGGTCTTGAAGCCTTCGACGAAGAGACGCTGCAGAGCGAACTCGAAGCGGAGTTCGGCGAGCGACCGCCGTTTCGACTCGGAGCGTACAGCGATGTGGATGCCGATGTCCTGAGCACGGTCGAGACCCTCCGACGCAGCCCGTTCGTCAACGACACCGAGGTGCGCGGATTCGTCTTCAACGTGGACGACGGTGACCTACGCGAGGTCCCCACCCACCAGTAGTTTCTTGAAACCCTGACTGGTCAGTTCGAAGCCGTTCTGCACGTAGAAGCGGTGTGCGTCGTGACGCACATTTCGACTCGTCAACTGCACGCGATAGCACCCTCGCTCTCGCGCCAGCTCTTCGGCCTTCGCGAGCAGCATCGTCCCGACACCGCGACCTCGAAGGTCGCTTCGTACGTGCACGCTCTCCAATTCTGCGCACCACCCACCGGTGTGTTGGAAGTGTGGAAAGACGATCAGCTGACACACACCCACGACCTCGTCGCCCCTTGACGCCACCAGAACCTCACCCGACCGGCGACGCGTCTCGAGGACGGCTGACCAGTAGGCGTCGGTCCGCTCGGGGTGTTCGGCGTCGGGGCTGAGCGAACCGTCATGAACGAGTTGAGCCGCTGCCCTCACGTCGCCACGGTCAATGGCTCGAACGACGACGTCGCTAGTCACGCGGATCAATGGGTGTCAGCACCCCCATGCTCTCTTCGACGATCTGAGCGGCGTCCAGACAGAGGTCCTCTCGAAACGAGTCGCCGATGATCTGGACCCCAGTGGGTAGCCCGTTGGCGACACCCGTTGGCACGCACACCGCCGGCAATCCGAGCACGTTGGCGGGCAACACGAAGCGCACCCGCTCGATCACGCTCATCGCAGACTCGGCACTCTCGATGTCGAATCCGTGGGGAAATGGCTGCTCGGTCCACGTCGGACCCACGATCAGCGGATACCGTGTGAGAAATTCCCGCCAGGTCGACGCCACACCGTATCGAAACTGGTGCATCGCGTAGAGCGACTCGGGCGTTGATGGTGACGAGAGTAACGAAGTCAACTCGAGAAACCGGCGCCCGCCATCGCCGAGGAGTGACTCGAACATCGGTCGCTCTACTTCGAGACAGGTCATCATCAGTTCGCTCCATGCGAAATATGACTCGAACAACTTTGGCGGCTCAAGTTCTTCGACCTCGTAGCCCGCCTGTTGCAACACCGCACCGACGCTTCGCACCGCGTCAGCGATGGCTGGGTCCGTCGTGCCGCCGCTCGGCGCGGGGACCATGGCCACGCGCCGCGGTGCGACGGGACCATCCAAAGGCGCACTGAGCGATTGTGGGTCCGATCGATGCGCACCCATCACGGCCTCGAGTCCAATACGAAGGTCCCCCACGTGACGAGCGAGAAGACCCTCCACCAGCATGATCTGGCTGTTGATCGGCATGTCAATGAGCGACGACGGGTTCCCCTGGGGCACTCGTCCACGTGAGGGCTTGATTGAGGCAATTCCGCACGCGAATGCGGGGTTTCGAAGTGAACCCCCGATGTCGTTGCCTAAGCCGATCGGGCTCATACCCGACGCAATCGATGCCGCTTCGCCACCAGACGAACCCGCCGTTGTATAGCCGTGGCGCCAAGGATTGTGCGCGGCGCCGTAGAGAGACGACTCGGTATTGACCCGCAGACCCAAATCCGGCATGTTCGTTCGCGCCAACGCGACCGCACCCGCGAGTCGCATGCGCTCGACGGTAGGGGCGTCACTTGCGGCCATGACGTCCTTCATGGCGGTCGTGCCTTGGGTCGTGGCGTAACCCGCGACATCAATATTGGTCTTGATGGTGAAGGGGACTCCGTGGAGAG
>JAJXXA010000074.1 GCA_021781335.1 Actinomycetes bacterium | reverse complement strand
AAGCTCGATTCCAGACGTGAGACGATTCATACGACGCTCCATCAAAGCCCGCGACGAAGGGCTTTGAGAATCTTCAGCCGGCGCAATTGAACCAATTCTCGCCCAGGTCGCGCAGGTCATCGAGCGAACCCTGGCTCGCTTTCACAAACTTGTGGACGCTCACGAGCAAGCGTCCATCCCTTCACGGGTCAGTCCATGTGATCGAACAGTGCCTAATCGAGAAACGAGTTCCCAGATCGGGCCGATCTCCAAGCCAAACCAAAACTGAGTGGAAATTGCTGTCACGTCTGGTCGGTACATCTGGACGCACTGGAAAGAATTCCACCACTTGACGAGTGTCACGCTCATTGGCCCGTTGACCCTGCGTTCATGAGCCGTAAGCCGTACAATTACCCATCAAATAAGTAAAATTTCAAGTTTCTGGGGTCTGACCAGAAGTTATCCGTACCAGTTCGATCATCCGCGGCTACAGTGCCACTAATGCGTCGCGAGCGGTGACGCGCAGATCATGACGTGAACACTGGAGGAACTATGGAACAACACTCGCAACCCGGCACCCAGACATTTGGTGGACTGGCGCTCGCGATGGTGATCGTCGCAGTCGGCGTCCTCGTACTCGCGTGCATCAAGGCCACGACGTACAGCTTTCACACCATGGGGCTTGTGATCCTCGTCGCAATCGCGTTGCTCTTCGGAGCCGTCAAGGTCTGGCAGCCCATCGACACCAAGAAGCGCTAGACGCTTTGACGTCAGTAGTCAACGAGTCGATCTGATCGGCTATCACGTTCAATGGCGTGAACATGAAACTTGCGCATCATCGAGCTACGGTGCTCGGTCGCTGCACGTAGCGCACCTTGCAGAAGGTGCCGTTAGATAGTGAGATGGTGAAGGTGAAGACCCCGCTACGTGAACGTGGCTTCACGGTCACCTTCAACACGAGTGCGTTACCCGTGTCTTTGGTGACTACCGCCGTCGTACCGGGGTGACTCGTGACACGGGGGCGACCATAAAACCCCAAACCAGTGATCGTCAGGGGCACTGTGGCACCCGTCACCGCGTGGCCCACGACCCGGTAGGCCACGGGGAGCGCGACCACGGGGACGGTCGTCGTCGTTGTCGTCGTTCCAGTCACGGGCACCGTCGTTGTCGTTGTCGTTGTCGTCGTCGTTGACGCACTCACGCGAAGATTGAAGAAGAACTTTCCCCGATCACCTGCAACGTCAGAAGTCGTACCACGCACGACATAAGAACCCGCAGGCAGTGCACCGTTGGTGGTGATAAGGCCGGTGGGTGAGACGAGTAGTGAGGGCGTGCCTACGGACTGAACGAAAGTGACCGCACCGCTCGCCCCCGTGACGACGAGTTGATGACTGAACGTCGAAGTCTGATCCGAGGTGAGTGTGGCGAACATGGCGCCGCTCTGAAGGATGCCCCCGACACTAAGAGTGAATGTGAAGGTACCGTTGTCACCACTGGTGTCCAGGGTCGTGCCGCTCAAGGTGTACGTTCCCGCAGGCAGAGTCCCGATTGTGGTCACGAGTCCGGTGGGAGAGACGAGCAGCGAGGGCGACCCCCCAGTCTTCGTGAATGTGGTCGACCCGTTGCTTCCCGACACGACAAGTTGCCCCGCGTACGACGCGGAGGACGCGATCGACACCGACGCCGCCGTCGGCGCGTTCTGGGTGATGACGCCGACGACCAACGTGAAGCCGAATGTGCCCGTGTTGCCCATGGAGTCACTCGTCGTGCCACTCGCCACATACGTGCCCGCAGGGAGTGCGCCACTAGTGGTCACGAGACCCGTGGGAGAGACCAGCAGCGAGGGCGACCCCGCTGTCTGCACGTAACTGACCGGCACGGGGTCCGCGAACACCGAGAGTTGATTGGAGAACGTCGTTGATGCCGCAACCGACACCGTCGCCGTGGTTGGTGTACTCAATAGGCCACAGGCGTAATCGCCGTCGAGTCCATTGAGCGGGTATTGGATCATCGCGACACGACCGCCGATGAAGGACGGTCCCACGCAGGCCGCCTGAGCCGCGGCGATGGTGGCGTAGCCGGGCATCCACGCGGGGACCGAGACGAAAGTGTTGCCAGTGTTGGGACCCATGATCGTGCGCCACTGCTGGCCAGTTGCGTAGATGCCAACCCACGCCACACCCACACTCGAGAAGTAGGCCAGTTCACCTTGAATCTCGGCCTGGTCGTTGGCAAAGGATGTCGCCGAGGGACCGTAGGCAGTTTCAATGGACTGCCACGCGTTGCCCGTCTCGACATCCAGCCACCAGTGCGCGCTCGTGGCGGCACTCGTGGCGCTCGTCGAACCGCTCGCGGTCTCTGCGGCGACTGCACTGGCGAAGGATTGCTGTGCGGCGTTCCATCCGTAGTCATAGGCGCACACCGCGGTGTTGGCCCCAAAGCAGACCTCGGGGGTTTGTTGGTTATTCGGCCAGTGAGCGTTGTTAGCGGGCCCCGGGTTATCAGTGTTGGTGTAGAAATTGGTTTGCCCGCTAAGCGTCGACTGGCCCCATTTCAGTTCTGTCGTGAGGCACGGGTTCGTCGAAAAGGGGTGACCGTAGTTCACGCCGACGATTCCAAAACCCACACCCGTCGGAAGATTTCCGCCGCATTGGGGGAAACTGATGTCGTAGCCGTACGACGTCGGGGAGTTGGGGGGTGAGGCAGTAACCATGCCCACTGAGACAATGACGCTCGTTGCAACGATGACGATTGCCGTAGCGATTTTCGCCGATTTGAAGAACACGATACGTAATTCTACGACACGCGCTCGATGACAAGTCGCGCGCGATGACATCTAAGGATCTTCTAAAGCAGAAATGTCCGCGTCATTATCAGCGAATATGACGATTGCGCGACAATGCGACATCGAGTGAGCCTTTACATTGTCATGCGATCACACGGGTCAGTGCATCAACGCACGAGCTGCTGATTGAGTGCGGTGAGTTCGTGATTCGACAATGGTCGTGAACGATGATGATCGGGCTCCCACATCACCAACACCACACGTCCGCGAGCCACGATGTCACCACCGACAATGCTCAAGGTCTCATCCAACGTGACACTCGAACGTCCCACGGCGGCGATTTCGTGTTGGGTCTCGACGAATTCGGTCCCCGACGGGATCTCGGCGAGGTAATCCAACTCAACTCGAGCAATGACGTACTGATTCGTTTCGAACTGAGGGCCGAGAAGACCGCCGAGCCATGTCGTACGACCCTCTTCGAGATACGTGAGAAAGACGACTGAATTGACGTGACCCAGCTGATCCAGGTCGCGCCACCGTACCGCGAAGCGCGGCTTCATTGAAGGAACCGACTCAACCACAGCTCACCTCACACGTGCACGACTCATCACCGAGCGCCTTCAATGCACCGGACCCCATTACGCGTGACCTCCCACGACGAATGCGTCTCGAAGTTCCCTATTGCGCTGGATCAGTTCCAATGCATAGACACCGCGATCGTGCGCGTATCCCGAACCAATGATCATCCGAGCATTCGACGACACACCCTCAGAACCGAGCGCAGCCTTCGCGAAGGACGTCGCCATGGAGAAGAAGAGGACCGTCCCGTTGTCAGCGGTGAGCAAGATTGACGCAGCTTCGCAGTCTTTTGCGTTGACCACGACCACCGTCACGTCGGCGCGTGGGATGCCCATGGCCTGGACCTTCGTGAGCGCACCGACCGCGTCGCGCAAGTCCACCGAGAGTGCGACGTCACACAGTCCAAGTCGCAGTGCTCGCTCACAAATCGCTTCGGACGAGTCAATGAGAACGGTGCGACCACCCGGCGAGAGGGTCTCCTTCGCCGCCGCCAGCGACAAGAGACCGGCGTGACCACCACCCAACACCAGAACGGTGCGAGTGTCGGGTCCAATCAATTGGCGCGTCTGAACTGGGGCATTTCCCACGTCAAGAGCCGCGAGCGTCGCATCTATCGGCAGGTCCTTTGGGTACGGCGTCCATGGCACGGGCCATGGCAGATAGGCGGTCCCCTTCACCGGCACGTGTGCGGAATCAAGGTTCACGTCGAACACCGCATCGAGGCGAAGGGGGGTCAAGGTTAGAGAGGAGAGCGGCACGATACGTTCGCCGATCGCTGGTGGATCGGGGTAGTCACCGCCCACCGCGCGGACGGTGCCCGTAAGGATCCCGCCCGAGCCCGTCACCGGGTTGTCCATCTTGCCGCGGTGCGCGACGATCTCCATGATCGCCGTGGCGACCCGAGATCCATCTCGCTCGTTTGACTCCACCAACTGTCGAAAGCTCGTCGAGTCCAAACACAGGGTGTCGACTTCGACCTCGACCTCATAGGGTTGCAGGGGAAGCGACGCGTCAAGACGTAACGCGCCTTGGGGCAGTGAGCCCTGGGGTTCGATGACGCGCGCCGCGCCATATGCCTCAAGGGGAATTTCTTTTGAATCGTGCATTGCTGTTCACTTTCCGACGCACATGACGTCGCTGGAGATGATGAGTGTGACCGATCAACCAATACCGAGGAGCGACTTGGCCTGTTCCGGGGTGGCGACTTCTCGTCCGAGCGCGTGGGTCAACTCAACGGCGGAGGACACGAGCGCAGCGTTCGACGGCGCAAGGACGCCTCGTCGCACGTACACCGCGTCCTCGAGACCCGTACGAATACCCGGCGCGCCGTGGAGCAGCGCCAGGCCGAGTAGTCGCGAGTGATGACGACCAATGCAGGTCACAGTCCAGAACGTCTCGGGTGGCAAGGGGCGCATCATCGCGTCAAGGGCGGCGGGTGACGCGTCGATACCTCCGGGCACGCCAAAGACGAGATTGATGTGCAGTGGACCAGAGATACGACCCTCCTCCAACCAGCGCACCGCCTGAACGACGTGTCCCACTTCGAACGCTTCGACCTCGAGTTTTGCGCCGATTGCGTTCGCACGTTCGATGATGCCGTTCGCGGCCTCGGGTGGGGTGATGAACGTGTCGTTGCCGAAGTTCATCGATCCCGACTCGACACAAACAATGTCGGGGCTGGCGCTGAGCCCCCCGACGCGGTCTTCGATGGTCATGTCCGCTGAGCCGCCCGTCGTCACCATGGTGATGAGGCCGCTGTCCTGGCGGATTCTCGCAACCACATCGGCGAAAAGGTCCGCGCGCCCACAAGGGGTGCCGTCGTCTTCTCGAACGTGCAGGTGCGCGACCGATGCGCCCGCTTCGAAGGCTTCGATACTGGACGCCGCGATCTCAGCAGTCGTATAGGGGATATTGGGATTGTTCTCGCGAAAGACGTCGGCTCCGGTCGGCGCGACGGTGATGACCACGGGATCAGCGTTCCAGGCCTTCATGACGCCATCCTCGACAACTCGGCACAAGAGACCGAATACACGGCTCCGTTCACGAATCTGAACGGTTGTTCTTTCTTCATTCTCATCAGGAATTCCTTTCCGTTGATCTCGTGATGCACTTCGCAATTCGAGGTATTACTTAATGAACGCCCGTTAAATACTTAAAACCTAACAGGTGACCGCACGAGGCGTCAAGCACGAGACTCGCAGGTCACGTCACGTCCGTGGCGGATGCTCCTCACGCTTCGCCGCTCAGGGCGCGTCGAGGATTGTCCACCATCAAGGTGGCGATCTCGTCGTTGGTGAATCCATGACTCCTCAGCATCGCCGGCAACTCGCGCACCGCAAAGTCGTACCCATTACCGCCGAACGCATGGAGGTGGGGACGAAGAAAGACGTCTTGAGAGATGAGCAACTGTGAGAAATGCCCCGCGTCGGCGAGACTTCGCATCGTCTCGAGCGCAGATTCCATGTCGCGAAGATAGTCAGTACCGAAGCCGTCGAACTCCACCCAGCACCCGCGTCGCGCTATCTCGAGCGCGTACCCGGGCGTCGGCACCGTATCGACGTGACCAATGACCACACGGTCGAGCGCGACGCCTTCGTGCTCGAGGATCTCGATCTGTTTTGTACCCACAGGCCATCGACACGCGTGGGTCGACAACGTGAGACCAGTCTTCATTTGCGCGCGAGCCGCAGCACGAAGCGAGCGCTCCTCCGCTGCGGTGAGATACCACTTGTCCGCGCCGATCTCGCCAATGATCCCGGAGCGCACGCCGGTGTCACCCACTCCTTCGGTCGCGTCACGCACGATGAGTTCGGCGATCTCGTCAGTCGACGTCCGATCGAACCATTCCTTGTCGAGGTACGGTTCTCGGTAGTGACCCGAACCCATCACCACGTTGACACCGGTGCGCTCGGAGATTTCGCGTAGCGCCAGCGGATTGCGACCAAGTTCGTCAGTGGTCAAGTCCACCAACGTCACTCCCCCGGCGTCAGCGAAGCATGACAGCTCCTCGCACGCCACGTCGACGTCCATCATGAAGCCGCCGCTTCGATACTCGAGTAGCGAGTTGGAAAGAAGGTGTTCGTGCGTGACGGTGATGCCGAGTTCGCTCGGTGAAATGGGTCCGCGTACGGTCATGATATCCATGAAGATTGCTCCTTTGGTAATTGTCGACGACGATAGAAGTTCACGAGTGCATCCGGCTGACGTGAGTAGCGGGGATGCGCCCAGCCCAGGGAAGGCGTCGCTCAAGTTCACTCGCGAGCGACACGAGCAGTGGATCGGATCCGTGGCGCGCGACGAGTTGGACACCAATCGGAAGTCCACTCTCGCTCATGGCGGTCGGCACCGTGATCGCGGGATGTCCAGACATGTTGAAAACGGCGAGGTTTGGCGCGAGCATTTCTCCTTTGAGCACATGCTCGAGCGGGCTCGCGGTCACGTCTCGCCCGCCCGCAGTCCCCACGTCGGGTGCGAGCACCTGCAGGGTCGGGGTGATCAGAAGGTCGAAACGGGTGAAGAACTCATTGACGTCGCGCACAACCCGATCTCGTTCGAGGAACGCTCGCGCCAGGTCGGCTGACGTCATGGTGGCGCCAGCGTTGAAGTACTGCAGGGTCATGGGCTCCAGGAAGTCTTCAATCGGTGCCCTTCTCGTCGCGC
>JAJXXA010000151.1 GCA_021781335.1 Actinomycetes bacterium | reverse complement strand
ACAGTGCGAGCGATGGGAAGATGGCGAGCCATGGGTTCACCTGCAAGACGGTTCTGCTTTCATTGATCATGTTGCCCCACGACGGCGTAGGTGGCGAAACGGACAGGCCCAGGAAGGCGAGCGTGCCCTCGAGGGCGATAACGGTGGCGACCCCGATCAAGAGGAACGAGACACCAATGGGTGCGATATTGGGCAGGAGCTCCTTCATCAGTATTCGTCGGTCGGTGGCCCCTTGGACTTTGGCCGCGATGACGTAGTCCTTGGTGGAGACGGCGAGCGTGGCGGTACGGATCACCCGATAGACAAGCGGCACGGATGCGAAACCAATGACCACGATGATCTTGAGCAATGAACGTGGGGTCCAGAATGACAGCACCGCGATTGTTGCGATGATGGCCGGAAACGCCAAAAGGATGTACATGAAACTGGTCATGATCGTGTCGAAGCGACCCCGCCGGTACGCCGCCAGCATTCCGAGCGGCGTACCGATGCCAAAGCCGATGAGCATCGCTCCAAAACCGACCGCGATGGACACGCGCGAGCCGTAGACAATACGAGAAAAGATGTCTCGACCAATGTCGTCGGTGCCGAAAAGGTGGTGCAACGACGGTCCCACGTTGATGCTCGAGTAGTCCTGGTACAGAGGGTTCTGCAGCGGCAGGACATTGGCGAAGATGGCGCCGATGAAATTGAGTGCGATCCACCCGACGCAGAGCCAAAAGAGAGGCCCCAGGGGCGCCTTCTTCTCCGGTCGTTCAACAATGGAAGCCTGCTCTTCTGAGATTATGACGTTACTCACGACTGATCCTCGGGTCGACGATGTTGATGATGAAGTCAAAGATGAAGTTGATGAGCACGACACCCACTGAAACCACGAAGACGATTCCTTGGACGAGCAGGTAATCGTTCTGATTGATCGCCGCTATGAGGGTGTAGCCGAGACCGGGAATGGCGAGAAGAAACTGTACGACGAAGCCTCCGGCCAGCAGCCCTCCGATGTTGACGCCGGCGGCACCGAGCAAGGCCACTGAGGAGGGGCGAAATGCGTGACGCCACATGATGCGCCGCTGGCTGATGCCCTTCGAGCGCGCCATCGTGATGAACTCCTCCTGGAGTGTCGCGATGAGGTCACTTCGAAGGACTCGAAAATACACGACGAAACTCCCAATGGCCAGGGTGATCGACGGCAACGCCATGCTCTCGAGGTTCGCAATCCAGTCGCTGCCCAGAGAGACGTATGTGGAGACGCCCGTATGGGGGATGCCGAGCTTTATTGAGACAAAGAGCACCAGAAGGATGATCACGATGAAAGGGGGCACTGACAACAACGTGAAGCTCCCGGCCCCAAAGATTCGATCGACGATGCCGTCGGGCTTACGTGCGGAGCGCATGGCCATGGGAATGGCTGCGGCGAACGCAAGAATTTGACTGATGAAGATCATCTCGAGATCAATCGGAAGCGCTGCACGAATTGTGGACGCGACCGACTGTTGAGAGATGAATGACGTGCCGAGGTTGCCGTGAAGGACGTTGCCCAGCCAAACGAAATACTGCTCATAGATAGGTCGGTCAAGTCCCAGCAATTTGTAGAGCTTGGCCTGGTTGGCGGGGCTCGCGCCGGGGCCCTCGATGATGGTGGTGATGTTCCCGGGTAGGAGGTGAATCAAATAGAAACTACCCACTGAGATGATGAAGACAATGCCGATCAACATCAGTATGCGTCGAATGACGTATCTGACCACACTTCCCCCCTAAGACTTCCTAGGACAATAGCCAACCGTTACGCCACGGGGCGCCACCCCCGCTCATGGCCCCGATGTGACACGCCATGACTACCGTGGAAGCATGGAACGTATTGCCATCGCGGGTGGCATTGGGGCAGGAAAGAGCGAGGCGACTGCGTATCTGGCCGGACTCGGTTACGGCGTAATAGATGCTGATGAGGTCGCGCGAAGAGTCGTCGAGCCGGGCCAACCAGCGTGGCGCGCGCTGCGTGACGCCTTCGGTGACGCGGTGTTGCACACCGACGCGACGATCGACCGCGAATTTCTTGCCCGCGTGGTCTTTAGCGACCCTACGGCACTTCGCCGCTTGAACGGCATCACCCACGCACACATTGGCGAAGAGATAATTCGACAACTCGGCGCAGTGACGTCACCCGCGGTGTTTATCGCCCTGCCCCTCTTTCGCCCTGAGCACCGACGCGCGTTCGGCCTCGACGAAGTCTGGTCGGTGCAGGCTGCACCCGACGTCGCGATCGCTCGGTTGGTGCAGTATCGAGGCATGAGCGAGTCGGACGCTCGCGCTCGACTCGCGAGCCAGATGAGTAATGAGGATCGTGCGGGCATCGTTGACTACGTGATCTGCAACGACGGCACATTGGAAGAACTCCACGAACAACTGAAGGAACACCTGCGTCGCAGCGGGCTCGTCAATGAATAGTTTCGTCGTCGAATCGCCGTTCAGCCCGTCGGGTGACCAACCGCGCGCCATCGAGACACTGGCGCAGGGTGTCCAGGACGGCCTTCGCTTTCAGACCCTCGAAGGGATCACGGGCAGCGGCAAGACCGCCACGATTGCTTGGCTGGTCGAGCGTGTGCAGCGTCCGACGTTGATACTTGAACCGAACAAGTCTCTCGCGGCCCAGTTGGCGTCAGAGCTCAAAGAGATGCTCCCGAGCAACCGCGTCGAGTTCTTCGTGTCGTATTACGACTACTACCAGCCTGAGGCCTACATACCACGCACGGATACGTTCATTGAAAAGGACAGTTCGGTCAACGAGGAGATCGACCGGTTGCGCCACGCGGCGACCTCGTCACTCTTGACCCACCGCGACACGATCGTCGTGGCGTCGGTCTCGTGCATCTACGGTCTTGGTTCACCGATTGAATATCGCGAGCGGATGTTGCAGATCGAGGTCGGCGCCAGTTTCGACCAGCGGGCACTGTTGCGTCGGCTGATAGAGATGCAGTACAACCGCAACGAACTGGTGTTGGAGCGTGGACTCTTTCGCATGAAGGGCGACACCTTGGAGATCCAGCCCGCCTACAGCAGCGAGGCGGTGCGCATCTCGTTCTTTGGCGACGAGGTGGAAGAGATCTCCTTCTTCAATCCTGTGACCCAGGAAAGCCGCGGTCGGGTCAACGAATTCACCCTTTTCGCGGCGTCACATTACGCAACGAGTAATGAGACATTGCATCGCGCGTGCGGAACCATCGAGGAAGAGCTGCGCGTGCAGTTGTCAAAGTTTCAGGCTGAAGGCAAACTGCTCGAGGCCCAGCGACTGCGCTCGCGCACCGAACATGATCTTGAGATGTTGGAACAGACGGGGATATGCGCGGGCATTGAGAATTACTCTGCGCACCTCGACGGGCGAAAGCCCGGTGAGCGTCCCTATACCTTGCTCGACTACTTTCCCGATGATTTCCTGGTCGTCATTGACGAATCTCACGTCGCGGTGCCACAGGTCAGAGGACAATATGCCGGGGACAGGTCGCGCAAACTGACCCTGGTCGAACACGGATTTCGACTCCCGAGCGCGTTGGACAACCGACCCTTGAACTTCGATGAGTTCATGGAACTCGTGCCTCAAATGGTGTTCGTCTCTGCGACGCCCGGTCCTTACGAGCTCGAACACAGCGACCAGATCGCCGAGCAGGTCATTCGTCCTACCGGGCTCATCGACCCGGTGGTGACGGTGGTGCCCACGAAGAACCAGATCGATGACCTGCGCAGTCGAATCGACGCCACACTCGTGCGTGAAGAACGAGTCTTGATCACAACTCTCACCAAGCGCATGGCCGAAGACCTCACCAACTTCCTCGCGAAGGCGGGGTACCGCGTCCAATACCTCCACAGCGATATCGACACCATTCAGCGCATTGAGATCTTGCGCTCGCTGCGTCTGGGCGAGTTCGACATCCTCGTCGGCATCAACTTGTTGCGCGAGGGGCTGGACCTGCCCGAGGTGTCGTTGGTCGCGATACTCGACGCGGACAAGGAGGGCTTCTTGCGTTCGCGAAGCGCGCTCATCCAGACAATCGGTCGAGCGGCGCGAAACTCCAACGGCGAAGCGGTGCTGTACGCAGATCGCATGACCGACTCAATGCGCGACGCGATTTCGCTCACCGAGCGCCGCCGAATGGTTCAAATCGCTTACAACGAGGAACACGGGATCGAACCGAAGTCGGTGATGAAGAACGTAGCGGACATCCTGGGACGACTGCGAAGTCAGTCGGCACCGGAACCAACCAACCGATCCCATGGTGTGACGTCGCTCGAAGGTGCGTTACCCGATGATCTCAGTCTGGAATTGGCCCGGGTCGAGCGCGAGATGTTGCTCGCCGCGAAAGAGTTGCGCTTCGAAGAGGCCGCCGCGCTTCGTGATTACCTGCACACGCTCCAGCGCCAGGGGCTGAGCGACGACATCGACGGTCTGAACGTTGATGCGTAACCGGTAGATTCGCGCTATGACAAAGTCCATTCGCGTGCAAGGTGCACGTGTGCACAACCTCAAGGATTTGTCGGTCGAGATCCCTCGAGACAAGTTGGTCGTCTTCACCGGTCTCTCCGGTTCGGGCAAGTCGTCGCTGGCATTCGACACCATCTACGCCGAGGGCCAGCGACGCTACGTGGAGAGTCTTTCGGCGTACGCCCGACAATTCCTCGGACAGATGGACAAGCCTGACGTCGAATTCATCGAAGGTTTGTCCCCCGCGATCTCCATCGACCAAAAGACGGCGTCGAGAAATCCACGCTCCACGGTGGGTACCATCACCGAGATCCACGACTACCTGCGCCTGCTCTTCGCGCGCATCGGGGTGCCACACTGTCATAAATGCGGACGTCTCGTCACGCGTCAGACCCCTCAACAGATCGTGGACCTCATCCTGGCGCGCGACGAGGGGGAGCGGTTTCTCGTCCTGGCGACCGTGGTCGAAGGTCGAAAGGGCGAGTACAGCACACTGCTCAATGACCTCGCGGCCCAGGGATTCTCACGAGTGCGCGTCGACGGCACGGTGCTCGAGCTCGCCGAGCGCGATGACCTCGAGCTGGCGCGCTATGAACAACACACGATTGACGTCGTGCTGGACCGACTCTCGGTGAAGAAATCGAGCCGTCAGCGTTTGACCGAGTCCGTCGAGACCGCGCTCAGCTTGACCAAGGGCCTCGTCTCGTTCTTCTTCGTAGACAGCGAGGAGTTGGTCAAGTTCTCCGAGAAGATGGCGTGCAGCCACTGCGGGATCAGTTTCACGGAATTGGCGCCCCGTGACTTCTCGTTCAACTCGCCGTATGGAGCCTGTGCGACCTGCACGGGACTCGGCACACGCTTCGAGGTCGACCCCGATCTCGTGGTACCCGATCCGACCCTTTCACTGAACGAGGGCGCACTGGCGCCGTGGGCCGGTCAACGCTTCAAGTACTTCGAGCGTCTGATCGCCGGGATTGGCACCATGGGAGGTTTTTCGCTCGACACGCCGTGGAACAAGTTGCGAGCGAAGGACCGAAAGCTCATCCTCTACGGCGTGGAGCGAAAGTCGGTGCCGGTCAAGTATCGAAACCGCTACGGCAAGGTTCGTAGCTACGAGACCTCCTACAACGGCATCGTTGACTGGTTGGAGCGAAAGCGCAACGAGGCTGACGGCGACTGGTCGCGCGAACAAGCCGAACAGTACATGCGCGAGGTCGAGTGCACGGCGTGCGCGGGTCAGCGCCTGAAGCCAGAGGTCTTGGCGGTGAAGATCCACGGTCACAACATCGCCGACGTCAATTCAATGACCATCGATGAGGCGATTGTCTTCTTCAACGCACTCAAGCTCACCAAGCGAGAAACCACCATTGCGCGCCAGGTCATCAAGGAGATTCTGGCGAGATTGACGTTTCTCATGGATGTCGGGCTCGACTACCTGACGCTCAGTCGTGCGTCGGCGACACTGTCGGGTGGCGAAGCCCAGCGCATTCGACTCGCGAGCCAGATCGGAAGTTATCTCGTGGGTGTGCTCTACGTGCTGGACGAACCGTCGATCGGCCTTCATCAGCGTGATAACCGACGCTTGATCGCGACGCTTGAACGCTTGCGCGACCTCGGTAATTCTGTGATCGTCGTTGAACACGACGAAGAGACGATCCGGTTGGCCGACTTCATCGTGGATATCGGTCCGGGAGCCGGTGAGTTCGGCGGTGAAGTCGTGCACGCGGGCACCTACAAGGAATTGCTGGCGAACACGAGGTCGCTCACCGGTCAGTACTTGTCGGGTGAGCGTTCCATCGCCGTGCCGAGTTCGAGACGATCGGGCGAGGGCAAGAAACTGACCGTCAAGGGGGCGCGCGCGAACAACCTTCGCGACGTCACAGTTTCGATTCCACTGGGAACCTTCACCGCGGTGACCGGTGTCTCGGGTTCGGGCAAGTCGACGCTCATCAACTCGATCTTGTTGAGTTCGCTCGAGCGACAAATCAATCGGGCGAAGACGCACGTCGCCGAGCACGACACCATTCTTGGCGTGAAGAACATCGACAAGGTCGTCGCGGTCGACCAACAACCCATCGGGCGAACTCCGAGGTCTAATCCCGCAACGTACACCGGCGTCTTTGACAAGATTCGAAAACTGTTCGCCGAAACCCAAGAGGCCAAGATTCGCGGCTACCAGCAGGGACGATTCTCCTTCAACGTGAAGGGTGGTCGTTGCGAGGTGTGCGCCGGCGACGGCACCATCAAGATCGAGATGCACTTCTTGCCCGACGTCTACGTCAACTGCGAGACCTGTGACGGTGCGCGCTATAACCGTGAGACCCTCGAGATCAAGTACCGAGGCAAATCGATCAGTGACGTGTTGAACATGCCCATCGCGGAGGCGCTCGAGTTCTTCGAGCGACAGCCATCCATATTGCGAAACATCCAGAGTCTCTCTGACGTGGGTCTCGGCTACGTGCGCTTGGGCCAACCGGCACCGACCCTGTCGGGGGGCGAGGCGCAACGGGTCAAACTCGCAACGGAGTTGGCACGGCG
>JAJXXA010000142.1 GCA_021781335.1 Actinomycetes bacterium | reverse complement strand
CAGAGCCCACTCGTGACACAAAAGTCCACAACCGCCGTTGCGGGTGTCGGTGGGCTGTTCACCGGCTACGTCTGGGGATGGATTCGAGGGCGACGTTCACGAAAAAAGAAGCGCCGTTGATGCTCCGTCGGATTTTTCGAGTCGCCATCCTCTCGGCACTCGCCAGAGCCTGGGGCCAGAAGTCACGGTCCTGGTTAATGGTCGGCGTCGCGCTCGTCTTCTTGCGTTCGTTTGATCGCCACAACGTCAAGTCTCATGCCCGCATCAAGGCGCGCGCGGCATCCCATTCGAAAGCGAGATCTAGATCGTGAGTGCCGCAATCTTGAATGAAGGCGAGCGCGTGATGCTGATCGATGCCAAAGACCGCCACTATCTCATTACTCTTCGTGCGGATGCGGCGTTTCATACCCACGCCGGCATCATCCAGCACAATGACGTGATCGGTGCCCAGGAGGGCTCGATCATCAGGGGTAACACCGAACGAAGTTTTCTGGTTCTTCGTCCAACCATGTCAGACGTCGTACTGAAAATGCCCCGCGGGGCTCAGGTCATCTATCCCAAAGACCTCGGCACAATCTTGATGCAGGCCGACATCGGACCCGGCATGCGCGTTCTCGAGGCGGGCGTTGGCTCGGGCGCGCTTTCGATGACGCTGCTGCGAGCTGGTGCCCTCATCACCGGCTACGAGATCCGAGAGGACTTCGCCCAACAAGCAACGAAGAATGTTCACGACATGCTCGGCACCGATGTCGCATACGACATTCAGATACGTGACGTCACCTTGGGAATTGATGAGCGCGAGCTTGATCGCATCATCCTCGACATGCCCGAACCATGGGAGGTCGTCAAGCACGCCGAGCAGGCCCTTCGACCGGGTGGCATTCTTCTCGCGTACCTTCCAACGATCAATCAAACCCAACTGCTGCGCGAGACGCTTCGCCACCACTCCTTCGGCCTAGAAGAGACTGTTGAGATTCTTCGCCGCACCTGGCATATTGACGGAAGATCAGTGCGACCGGATCATCGAATGGTGGCCCACACGGGCTTTCTCACCTCAGCGCGACGTCTGGTTCGAAAAGTCGACGTCGAGGACAACTAGTCCTTCTCGATGAAGATGCATTCTCCGGGGCATTCCTCGGACGCTTCAGTAACGGCGTCCTCGAACTCGACGGGCACCACGGCAAGCCCCTCGGCGCCGCCGGGGGAGTTCTTCACCGTCTCGCCCTCTTTGACGTAGGCCAAACCGTCGTCAAGCAGCGTGAACACGGAAGGACAAATCTCCTCACACAGTCCGTCACCAGTACACAAGTCCTGGTCGATCCAAACCTTCATTTTCATGCCCTCCGTGGGTATCCAGTTCATTTACTTTAGCGGGAGATTATCCGGATGAAGATTATGACAAGAGCGCTGCGCTCACCTAGGGTGACGTTATGGACCGTTCCGAGCGATTCCGAGAACCAGATGGCACAAATGACGACGAAAAGATTTCGGTCGCCAGCGCCCGTGAGCACGCCCTGATTGATATCGACCAGGCCAACCGGCGCATTGAAGTCCTCGAAGAGCGTCTGCTCGAGACGAGGGGCCAGTTGGCCCAGACCCGCTCGAACAATGAGAAACTGACCATCACAATCCAGCAAACCCGTGACCAGATCGCCGCACTTCGCGACGAAGTGGAAAAGCTCACCCAGCCACCCGCCGTCTACGGCACGTTCATTGATTTCAATGACGACGGATCAGTGGATATTTTCGCCTCGGGACGAAAGATGCGAGTCGCGCTACATCCGGGTTTGGATCCCGGTCAGATCGAACGCGGTAACGAGGTCGTGTTGAACGAGTCGTTCACCGTCATTGGCGTTCGAGACGCCGACGGACAAGGCGAAGTCGTCACTGTAAAAGAAGTGATCGACGAACGACGGGTGCTGGTCTACGCACGCGCGGACGAAGAGAGGGTCGTCGAGCTCGCAGACTCGCTGCGCGACGTCAAACTTCGAAGTGGCGATGCGCTGCTCTTGGACTTACGCTCCAACCTCCTGGTCGAGAAGTTGGTACGTCAAGAGGCCGAGGAATTGGTACTCGAAGAGGTTCCCGACATCTCGTACGCCGACGTGGGGGGCCTTGACGAACAGATCGAATCGATCATGGACGCGGTTGAACTGCCGTATCTGCACCGTGCGTTGTTTCAGGACTACGAACTACCCGCGCCCAAGGGGATCCTGCTCTATGGTCCCCCCGGATGCGGCAAGACGCTCATTGCGAAGGCCGTTGCGAACTCCTTGTCGCAAAAGGTGGCTGAGTTGACGGGCAATAGAAACGTTCGCTCCTACTTTCTCAACATCAAGGGCCCAGAGCTTTTGAACAAATATGTGGGTGAGACGGAGCGACAGATCCGACTTGTCTTCCAGCGCGCTCGTGAGAAGGCGGAAGAGGGTGTTCCCGTCATTGTCTTCTTCGACGAGATGGACTCGCTCTTTCGAACGCGCGGTACCGGAATCAGCTCGGACATGGAGTCAACGATCGTGCCCCAATTGCTCGCCGAGATCGACGGGGTCGAGTCCCTACGCGACGTCATTGTCATCGGCGCCACTAACCGCGAGGACCTCATCGATCCCGCGATACTGCGTCCGGGGCGACTCGACGTCAAGATCAAGATCGAGCGACCCGACCGCGACGCCGCCGCTCAGATCTTTGAGCGATACCTGCACACCGACCTGCCAATAGACGAGTCACTCGTGCACGAATTTGGTGGTGGTGATCGCGAGAAGGCAATCCGCGTCATGATCGAAGAGACCGTCGCCCAGATGTATCGGATCGATGACGCGAACCGGTTCCTGGAGGTCACCTATCAAGGCGGTGACAAGGAGATCCTGTATTTCAAGGACTTCGCATCAGGTGCGATGATCGAGAACATCGTTCGACGCGCGAAAAAGCTCGCAGTCAAGCGAGAGATCGCCGGGAAGGGTCGTGGCCTTCGCCTCGATGACCTGGTCGAGTCCATTCGCCAGGAGTTCCGAGAGAACGAGGATCTGCCCAACACCACGAACCCAGATGATTGGGCCCGCATCTCTGGCAAGAAGGGTGAGCGGATCATCTTCATCCGCACTCTCATCAACCGAGAAGAAGCCGACGTCAAGGGTGGACGTTCGATTCAACACGTCGGCACCGGCCAGTACCTGTAGTGCGATGGCGATAGCCAAAGTCCTTGGCATCGAGACCGAATACGGGATCTCTGGCGGGCCGGACCTCGAGCCGATCGCTTCGTCGAGCATCATCGTCAACGCCTATGCCCACCAGGGCAGAACGCGGATCAATTGGGACTTTCAGGGCGAGACGCCCGACCTCGATGCTCGAGGTCTGCCCGGGCTCACGTCCTTCGCACCGATCATCGAGACCCATCTTGCCAACACGGTACTGACCAACGGTGCGCGACTGTACGTCGATCACGCGCACCCCGAATACTCCTCACCCGAGTGTCGCACGCCCTGGGAGGCGACCCTCTACGACCTCGCGGGCGAGGAGGTCATGCGCAGGGCACTGTTGATCGCCAACGAATCCCTGGCCCCTGAGGATTCGATCTCGCTCTACAAGAACAACTCCGACGGCAAGGGCAATTCGTACGGCACGCACGAAAACTTCCTCGTGAGTCGCGACGTCGACTTCTCTGACATCGTGCGCGCCATGGTGCCCCATTTCGTCTCTCGCCAGGTGATCGTCGGTGCGGGCAAGGTGGGGGCCGAAACTGATCACGCACTCCACGAGGACCCCTTCTTCCAGTTGAGCCAGCGCGCCGAGTTCTTCGAGGAGGTCGTAGGGCTCGAAACAACGCTCAAGCGACCCATCATCAACACCCGCGACGAGCCCCACAGCGACGCCGAACGCTTTCGGCGACTGCACGTCATCATTGGCGACGCGAATCTGAGCCCCTACGCCACCTTCGTCAAACTCGGTTCAACCGCAATACTGCTCGCGATGCTCGAAGACGAGGGAGTCGACTCGTTTCCAAGTCCACCGCGACATCCCGTTCACGCCGTGCGTGCCTACTCCCTCGATCCGGGCCTTCGCGCGGTCGAGATCTGCGAGGACAACAAGTGGCGAAGTGCGTGGGACCTCCAAGATCAACTCTGGACGGCGGCCGACCAGTACGTGGCTCGCCGGGGTGGCGAGGCGGTTGCCCCCGACGCCGAGGTGGCGCTCATCCTGGGCCAGTGGCGCGAGATGCTCGACGGCGTGCGAGACGACATCCATAGTGTCGCTGACCGGGTTGACTGGGTGGCCAAATTGCGGGTCGTGACCGGTATGAAGGAGCGTTACGACCTCGATCCCCACGACGCCAAATTACGGGCAATTGATCTTCAATATCACGATCTCGTCCCTCAACGGTCTTTGGCGCGACGAGTAGGGCTTCGAACATTACAAAGTGATGAAGAAGTTCGTGAAGCGGTTCACAATCCGCCAACCGACACACGAGCCTATTTCCGAGGCCAATGCGTAGCCCGTTACCCTGAGCAGATCGTGGCGGCAAATTGGGATTCAGTCGTCTTTGACCTCGGAGAAGGTCCCTTACAAAGGGTCCCTATGATGGACCCACTCCGAGGCACCGCGGCCCTGACCGAAGACTTGTTAAAAGTGTGTCCAACCGCAGATGACCTCCTCGAAGCGCTAGACAGGTAGAACAGACGTATGACTGAACAAGAACGAATCCAAAAGCAACGCACCGAACGTGCCCGAGAATCGAGCGCTGAAGTGACGGTTGACGCCACCAAGGGTGACCAGTTGAAGGCAGAGCTTGATGACTTACTCGACGAGATCGACGAAGTCCTCGAAGAGAACGCGGAGGAATTCGTCCGCAACTATGTCCAGAAGGGCGGCGAATAGCAGTGGGACTGCCGCTATTCGATGCGCACGCCGATCCGGGGCCATCGTTCTTCCACTACGCAGAATCAGCGGGACTGACGACGCCGGTGAGTGAGGGCAACGCCACGTCACCTCACGCGACGACGGTCATCGCGGTGCGCTACAACGCCGGAGTCGTGATGGTAGGGGATCGTCAAGCGACGGGCAACTACATCGCCAGTCGCGACGTTCGAAAGATCGAAGCCGCAGACCGTTTCACCGCAATCGCCATTTCGGGTACCGCAGCGCGGGGCATCGAATTCATCAAAATGGCCCAACTGTCATTCGAGCATTACGAGAAGATGACCGATTCCGCACTCAGCCTCGAGGGCAAGGCCAACTATCTTTCGCCCATCATCCAACGAAATAATCTCTCGTCACCACTCATCGTCATGCCACTTCTCGCCGGGTGGGACCCCAGTCACCAAGTGGGGCGAATCTTTGAGTATGACGGTGCGGGAGGTTGCTATGAACGCTTCGACTTCTCGACCATAGGCTCGGGAACCCCCTTTGCCGACAGCGCCCTTCGACTGGGATATCGCGCGGACATCGACCTAGAAGGAGCCCTCGAACTTGGTGCGCTCGCGCTCTACGAAGCGGGCGACAATGACCCGAGCACCGGCGGGCCGGACTTCGTTCGAAACATCTACCCGATGATGGTCACCATCACGGCCGAAGGGTTTCGAGAACTTGACGCCGAGGACGTCGCCGCGCGATTTCGCACCATCAACGAACGTCGCACCCAGTCCGGCGGGGTTGCGGGGGGCACCTTGCGATGAGCAATTACTTCTACGTATCACCCGAACAACTGATCAAGGATCGTGCGGAGTTCGCACAGAAGGGCATCGCGCGAGGGCGCTCAATGGTCGGCGCCATCTACGACACCGGCGTTCTGCTGGTCGCCGAGAACCCTTCAGCTTCACTCAATAAGATTTCCGAGATCTACGATCGGATCGCCTTCGCGGGCGCCGGTCGCTACAACGAATTTGACCGCCTACGCGAAGCAGGCATCCGCTGGGCTGATGGAACTGGTTTCACATACTCGCGTGAAGATGTTGACGCGAGAGCACTCGCGAACTATTACGCGCAGCACTTGGGCGACATGTTCACCGAGGGACAGAAACCCCTCGAAGTTGAGATCCTTGTCGCGCAGCTGGGCAGCAAGATCCGTCCCACCAAGCTCTATCGAGTGGCGTACGAGGGGACGATTTCCGACGAGCCCTTCTTCGCGGTGTTGGGAGGGGACGCCGAAACAATCCGGGCGCGTTTCGCGGCCAACGAAGAGCGCATTCATCCGCTCAAAGAGACACTCAAGAACGCGGTGGACGCGCTGGCCGGTCCCGACCGGACAATCCCCACGGCGGACCTCGAAGTGGGAATACTCGAAGACCGCGGGACCCGCAGGACGTTCATGCGACTCAGCGACGATGAAGTGAGTGAGCTCCTCAGCTGAGTCCGGCGGGGAGAGGCCATGCTGCGGCGGATCTACGGTATTGAAACCGAATACGGAATTACTTTCTCCCTGCGAGGACAACGTCGACTCAGCCCCGACGAAGTCTCCCGGTTCCTCTTTCGAAAGGTGGTCGCGTGGGGCCGCTCGAGCAATGTCTTTCTCGAGAACGGCAGTCGGCTCTATCTCGACGTCGGTAGCCACCCCGAATACGCAACCGCAGAATGCGACAAGCTCTCAGATGTCGTCGCGCAGGACAAAGCGGGCGAAGCAATACTTCGCGAACTTGTCGAATACGCGCAAGGTCAGCTGAGTGATGAGGGGATACGCGGCGAGATCTACCTGTTCAAGAACAACACTGACTCAACGGGTAATTCCTATGGATGCCACGAGAATTACTGCATCGAGCGGATCGATGATCTCTCGCGTCTCGAACAAGTGTTCATCCCATACCTGATCAGCCGTCAGATCTTCACCGGTGCCGGCAAAGTGGTCACCAACATCAAGGGTACGACGTATTCAATGAGCCAGCGCGCCGAGCACATCTGGGAGTCGATCTCCTCGGCGACCACGAGAAGCCGACCCATCATCAACACGCGCGATGAACCACACGCCGATCCAGAGAAGTATCGACGACTCCACGTCATCGTTGGTGATTCGAACATGAGCGAATTCGCGACGTA
>JAJXXA010000138.1 GCA_021781335.1 Actinomycetes bacterium | reverse complement strand
CACATTTGCGATCATAGAAGCGCTTGAGTGATTTGACGTGCGAATTCACGTCGCACTGGAATTGCCTTCAGATTCTTCGGATGATGATTTCCTTGAGCCGACTTTGTTTCCCATGTTGACGTTCCCAGATGAGGACCCACCTTCACAAGTCGAATTCAGTGCGTTGACATAATGCCCGTGGAGCGCCCAAACTACTCAGGCGCGCAAGAGAATCAAATAGAAATGTGACTTAATCAGTGTTGTAGCTCTGGTGATGTTGTGGCGTCATCCAGCCTTCCAAGCTCGATGTGCGGCTTCGATCCCCGTCACCCGCTCAGAAGTGACCCTGGTCGTGCGATGTTGACCATTCGAGAAGAAGCTCCGACTCGCGCGTGGGGCTCAATCCGGCGGCGCGCACCCGATTCAGTCCCGCGAAACGCTCCGACCTCAACGTCGCCTCGATCGTCTCTTCGATGGGCCGACGCACGAGTCCGCGTGCGAGAGCGTGCGCGCTCGAGCGCCGGGCGAAGACCTCAAACCCAAAACTGCGAGGTATCCACAGTGGCAATGATTGCTCGCCCGACCACGGTGCGACACCGTGGTCCACCAACCAGTCCTCATCAAGCGCGACCAAAGCGCCTCGGTGACCGCCCGCACGCTGGGCGAGCGACAGCACGTCACTGAGCAGTCGCTCTTCACCCAGTACGTTCATCGTGCCCGAGAGCCCCCTCTCGCTCGCCGTCACGATCCACGCGGCGAGGTCGCGCACGTCGATCGTCGCAGTCACCGCGTCAGGGCTGTCGGGCACCAACACGTCGTCGTTCGAGAATCTCGCGAATCGTGCGGGCCAGTATCCGAATCGGTCGCTCGGATCGCCCGGACCACCTATGAGACCGGGGCGACAGATATGTAGCCGCGAACTGAGCACCGCGAGACACATATCCTCACACGCGACTTTGGCTTCTCCGTACATCGCGAGCGACGCCTCGACACCGTTGCCGAGGGCGCCGAGGGTGTCGGCGGTCTCATCGAGCGGGCCGCCGGCGTTGTCTGCGTAGACCGAGCAACTCGAGACATAGGTCCAGTGGCTTGCGCGCTGCGCGAGGACCTCGAGCGCCTCGCGCACGTGGCGCGGATTCCAGCTGACCTCAACGACCTCGTCCCAGTCGCCGGCAAGTTGTCCGTAGGCCGAAGGGCCGTCGTCGCGATTCGCACGCACAAGACGAGCCCCTGGCGGTGGCGTGGCGCTCTCGGCGCGCGCGAGACACGTCACATCGTGCCCGCGGCCCACCGCCTCTTGGGCGACTGCGTACGAGAGAAAAACAGTCCCACCGAGTATCAGCGTCTTCATTGGACCTTTCTAGCGGCCGGGGCCAGACCCTGGACCGAACGCGAACAACCCCGACGACCTCGACGCTGAGATGGCGAGCGAGAGGTTCGCACTCGTGAGAGAAGTGCACTCAAGAATCGAAGAAGTCATAGTGGGCGATAACCGGTGAGTAGGAAAACCCGATGCGTGGGATGACGAATTCGAAGATTGTTCACAAATTTTTCTCAACACTTCCTATGTTCATGTGTATCATTCGCAAAGGATTTCTATACAGCCAGACGGTTGTAACGAAAAGGTTCGTAAGAGAACGTGAGGTGAGGCATGGCTGAGCTAGCGAGAGACGGGTGGCCCGCTGCGGCCTCAGTCGCTACGACGACACCCGAAGCCGCCCAACAGTTGTGGTCCGCGTATTTTGAAAACCGCGCCGTCGCCGATCGCAATCGACTCGTCCTCTTCTACGCACCACTCGTGAAGCTGGTAGCCAATCGTGTCGCTCGTCGCATGCGATCGTTTCAGACTGTTGAAGAACTCTGCTCGTGTGGCCAGTTTGGCCTGATCAACGCCATAGAACGCTTTGATCCCGCCGGGGGCTTTCAATTCGCAACGTACGCCACCATCAGGATCCAAGGCGCGATCATCGACGAGCTTCGACGCGATGACATTCTGCCCAAGCGTATGCGTGCGCGAGTGCGTACGTACCAGGTTGCGCGCGAGTCACTCGAAGCTGAATACCGTCGCACGCCTACGTTGAAAGAAGTCGCCACGTACCTCGGTGCGTCAGTCGCCGAGATCATGGAACTCGACGACGTTGCGGCGACGTCAAACTATCTCGTACCACTTTCGATGGTTGGCGAAGGACCCGCGGGACTCTTGACCGGCTCGGGCATCGAACCGAGCGACGCCGCCGACCTCTCCGCCATGCGTGATGCGGTGAAGGCAGCTCTGCTTCGCATCACCGAGCGACAGCGTCAAGTCCTCGTACTGCACTACCTCGAAGGATTTCAAAAGAGCGAGGTCGCCGACACGTTGGGTATTGACCGTTCCAGGGTGACCCAATTGATCCAACAAGGACTCAGGAACCTTAGGGCCGAATTGCGCGCAGAGGTCGAGTAGCGCCTCCAACGAGGCGCCACTCGTCACGGTCTCATCTCGTTGTCATACGCTTTTCAGGCTGTGATCTCACACGTCGAGCGTGGAACAGCGTGCGTTCGTACTCCGTGCACCTATTCGGGTGGTTTCGCTCGAGCGTTGGCGCGACGCGCCCCGTACGCGGCCCACGCGGCCGCGTCAACGGGCGTGTCGGGCGTGGCGTTGGCCGATTCCATGTTCGCCTGCCTGATGCGGTCAAGCACCTCTTTACGGTCAATACGGACCTGTTTGGGGGCTTCGATACCGAGTCGCACCCGTCCGTTCGCGGACACCGACAGCACCGTCAGCACCACGTCGTCACCAATGAGTATCTGTTGTCCGACTTCGCGCGTTAGTGAAAGCATGAGGTGTCAATCATCTCATTCGCTGGGGAAGGGCGCGCGAATGCTCCAACCGACCTCTTGCTCGGTCGACGCGGGCACGATTTGATCCGCGGCACCCGTTCGACGGTTGTAGACAATGGGCGAATACAGGTTCACGGTCGAGTTCGCGAGCGGCTCTTTAGGGTGCACGATCACGAGCAGCGCGGCGTCATCGGGCTCGGTCAATTCAAGCTCGGCCACGATCGGGTCCTCGACACGCACCTCGTAGTCAGACCAGAACGCCCCCGGGGACATCACGAGCAATACCAGATTGTCGATCGGCACGTTCTCTTGGACGTAGACGGTGTCCAAACAGCGAAGGCTGGCGAACACTTGCGCGTTCGCTTCGCCGAGCGGTTCGATCATGAAGTTTCGCGCGCCCTTGAATCCGGGAAGGTCGTGGTGAAAGTTCAACGCCATCCGCTCGATGTGGATGGGAGCGTTGGCGGTGAGCATGCTGCCTTCTCTCTCAAGTTCAGCCAGTGTAGACCGCGTCCTCGACGTCGAGGCCGGAGGCTGGATGTGATTTGTGTCGATCATGCGATGAACTTCATCAAAGTCTCGGGAATGGCCTGTGAGGCCGCCCACAGCGCGGCTTGGTAGCTCGCGGTGTCGAGGCCCAGTTGGGAGGTGGCCTGGGCGATGTTCACGCTCTTCAAATTGGCCGAGTTGGCCTGGACGTTGCTCAGCTGGGTCGTGAGCGAGGCGTTCGCCATCGACGCCGCTTGGGTGGCGTTACCGAGCACGACGCTCGCTTGTTCCGCTGAGGCGACGTTCGAGCTCAGGGCGGTGATCGCGCTTGATATCTGTGCGGCGCTCGGCGTACCGGTGAGCAGCGCGTTGGCGACCGTCGTCAGGGTCGAAAAGACGTTGGCGGCGCCCGCACCGAAGAGTGAACTCCCCGGCACCGACAGGGGCACGGTCTGGCCGACGCCGGCGCCCGCGCCGATGACGACGGTTGCGGTGTCGGCGTTGCCCAGGTAGTTGCCATTGGCGTCGTACGCGAGCGGGTTGGACGACGTACCTCCGAAGAGAGCGCGGCCGTCGTACTGGGTGTTGGCCAGTTGCAGCAGGTTCGACACCATCCCTTGCAATTGGCGCCCCAGGGCTTGATAGCTCGTGGCGTTCTGGGAGCCTTGACTCGACGCCTGCAACAAGAGCGTGTTGGCCGAGCTCATGACCTGCAGCGCACTGTTGGCCGTGTTGTTCGCGGTACCGAGCCACGACGATGCGCTCTGGGCGTTGGCCTGGTAGCTCGACAACTGCGCGGCCTGGCTCGAGAGGGCGAGCACTTGGGTCACGGCCGCCGGATTGTCCGAGGGTTGGTTCAGCGCTTGGCCCGAGGCGATTTGCATCTGCAGCGTGGCGACGTCGTTCACTTTGGAAGAGAGTTGGGTCGCGAGTGCCTGGGTGAGCGCTAGGTCAGAGATCGACACGTCACACCGCCGAGATCAAGGATTGGAAACAGGCATTAATGGCGTTGATGACCTTGGAGTTGGCCTGGAACGCGTTCTGTGCAGTCAAGATGTTGACCTCCTGGGTGTTCTGATTCACGCCAGAGATGGTGGAGAGATTGTTGGTCGCCGTCGTCAAGAGCCCCTGGGCGGCGTTGGATGTGGAGAGGGCGCTGGCGGCTTGGCTCCCGAGCGCCCCGATCATTGACTGGTAGGTGGCGTCAGGCCCGGTAGTCGACGAGGCGAGCGCGGCCATTGCCTGGGCGTTGGAGCCGTCGAGGGTCGCGGTCCCGATGACGTTGGCGTTGCTGGCGCTCGGCGCCGACGCAGTCGCCACGAGCGACGGATTGCCAACCAGCGCGGGAGCCACCTCAATGGTGGCGGCCGAATTGATGGCGGGCGGGCTCGTTGTGTAGGTACTCGAAGAGCCGTTGTCCACGAATATGTTGGGCAGCGCCGTCGCACCGCCCGCGATCGCGGAACCGGGGACACCCGACGCGCTCATGCCGTTCGCCTGCACGGCGTTCACACCGCTCGCCAGTGCGTCGGCCACCGCGTTCAGCTTTGATTGGTACTCGGGAATCGTCGAGTTCACCGCGGTCAACGTGGCACCGATGGACCCGCCCACAGTGACCGCCACGCCGTTGGAGGTCGTGATGGCGAGGTTGCCCGTCGCCGCAGAACCCGTCGTGCCTAATGTCTGGGCAACATTGCCGCTCACGAGTTGCACCCCATTCGAATAGAGCGCCACGGTGCCGTGGGGACCGGTCGTGCTCGTGAGTCCGACCAATCCCGCGAGGGTGTTGACCGCCGCGGTGCTCTGGTCCACCAGCGCGTTCGAGTTCTGCCCGCTCACCGCGCCCGCAACGATCTGGGCGTTCAAGGTCGCGACTTGTTGGAGGAGCGCGTTCACCTGGGTGAGCGTTCCGCCGTCACCCGAACCTGATCCCACCGAGGTCTGCAGCGAGCTCGCGATCTGGCTCAGCTGGCTCGAGCTCGAGTTGAGCGACATCGCAACGTTCTGGGCCGCGCCGACGACGGCCTGTTCCGCGCCGACTTGTCCGGGGTTCGACGCCAACGTCGCGACGCTGGACCAGAAGGTGTTGAGTTGGGTTCCCAGACCGTTGCTGCTCGGTTCGGGGAACACCGTTTGAATCGACGTCATGACCTGATTGGTCTGGGACGCCGCGCCTTGGACTCCGGCGGCGGCCACGCTCACTGCGGCGTACACCGCGTCGCTCAGACGCGTGACCGAGCCCACCAGGACACCCTGGCCCGCTTTGAAGGGGCCCGAAGCCGCTTCGGGTGAGAGGTTGACCTGCTCGGTGGCGTAACCCGGTGTCGAGACGTTCGCCAAGTTGTTAGAGGCCGTGTTCAATTCGGCCGAACTCGCCGCGAGACCACTCGCCGCGATCGATAGACCCATGTCGCTCATATAGCCCCCTCTACGAGCACTCCCCCGCGCGCGGCGGGACGTCCGTACGTCGCTGACGAATCCGTGCGCAAGAACGCGAACGCCTCCTCGGCGAGCGCGACGCGTCGACCCATGGCTACCGCCACTGTCTGGGAGAGACCCTGGATCTCTGAGACGATCTCGATCAGGCTCCGACGTCGTTCGAGCAGGAGTTCGCTCCACCCGCCACTCACGTAGGTGGCGATCTCGTCGACGCGAGGCATGGACTCGACACCGAATTCGTCGGCCACCCGCTCGGTCACCGTGGCACGAACGATCTCGGCCAGACGCAAGGCCTCGTAGGCCACTTCAATCTCGCGCACCGCAAGAGGAAGTGACGACGTCTGGTCGGCGCCCGCGAGCGCACCTAGGACAATGATGCGATAGCGAAGGACCGCCAAGAGCTCGAGGTCGTGGTCAAGGGCTTCAACGAGCTCGACGAGAAGGGTATCGGTATCCACTTCAAGTGATAACGACCCGCAGAGGCCCAAAATTGAGGGGTCAGCGCATCATTTCGTCGTCGCGACTCCTTCCTCGTTCCGCTCGATGCTGCATGCGTGCGTAGCGGACCAGGACCCCGGTCGTCACCCACACCAGGGCACCGATCACGACCAGGAACTGGGCGAAGCGGATCAGGACCTGCAGCGCCGAAAGGTCCTGATGGACGAACGCCATGAAACTCGGCAACACCGCCACCACCGACAGCGCAATGGCTATCGCCGGGCGATAGCCACGAATATCGGCGATGAACGCCTGGTACGAGCGCGGTTTCAACGTGACTCCAAGAGCGCGTCGAGAATGAGCACCACCCAGCGAAGCGCCGAGGCGAGCTGGCCGTCGACGAGCAGGATCGGCAGGTCCCCGAGCAGCTCACCGGGCGAGGTGGTCTCGGCCACCCGCGACAGCGCCAGAGTATCGATGTTCGTGAGTTGTCGTCGCCACGACTCCACGTCGGCGCGCTTGGCGGTCGCTGACACCGTGCCCACGACGAGGTCGGGCTTCAAGGCATCTATCCACGTCGCGAGCTGGGGTAGTTCACGAGATCGAAGGGGCGCTTCGATGGTCACCACGCTCGTACGAGACCCTCGACGTCGGGTGACGCGTTGTCGGCTGGCGCTCGTGCACTGCGCGTCGATGAGGTCCGACTCGTCTAGACCCATGAGTTCGATCAGACGCATCGCTACCGCGTGGACGTCACGACGTGAACCCACCACGACAACGACCGACCCCGCGCGCGTCGGCAGTGCGGGAGCGGCGGGCAACCTGGCGAAACATCGCACGACGCCGTCGAGGGTCTCTTCACCCTCTTCGGGCCAGAAATCGCTCGGCACGCCGAAGTCCGCAATGAATGCCCGCAGCCCCTCAATGGACTCGAGCCCCGTTGACAGCGCACGCGCGGGTGGCTCGACGACGGGAAACAGGGCGCGACGAACTGGCGGCACTGTCGAATCCAGGTACGCCTGATCGGGCTGACGAGCGGGCGCGCTCGGCGTCGGTGGCTCTATATTGAGCGCGGCCTGGGCTTGAGCGAGCACGTC
>JAJXXA010000021.1 GCA_021781335.1 Actinomycetes bacterium | reverse complement strand
AGCTCCACGATGCGAAGGTCCGGACGCCGCTCGAGCAGCAGCGCGCGCCGCCTCGGCGAACCGGTGGCGACGGTCGCACCCGGACCGAGGCCCGCAAGTGAACGACCGACGAGGACGTCGATCGGATCTCGGCGCTCGGGCACGCTCGCGAGCACGAGTCCCTCGAGGGTCACGCTCGGCAAGTCCTTCGCGCTGTGCACCGCGACATCGGCTCGTCCTTCGATCACCGCACGCTGGACCTCGACGGCGAAGACGCCCTGTCCGCCGAGTGACGACAAGGGCGCGTCCAGGGCGCGGTCACCACTGGTGTGCATCGAGACGAGTTCGCTCTCGACGCCGTGCGCTCGAAGCATGGTCTGGACGAGCTGCGCCTGGAGCAGGGCCAGGGGCGAACGGCGCGTCGCGAGGCGAAGCGTCATAGGTCAAAGAGCGAGCGCGTGGCCTCGTTCAAGCGGATCCCCTGGTCGGTGCCGGCGGCTTCCTTCAACGCGATCGTGGGTCGGTGTGCGATCTTGGCCACGACCGAGCGCACGAGTGACTGCACGCGATCGCGCTGCTCGACACTCAGGTCCGCGAGGTCGCCCTCGCGCCGCGCGATCTCGTTGTCGACGATCTCATCGAGACGTTCGCGCAGTTCGCTCACGATGGCCGCCGCCCCCCGAGCGCGCTGGTCGGCGAGGTACTTCTCGACGTCGTGTTCGACGATGCGCGCGGCTTCGTCGGCGGCTTCGTGGCGCTCACCGAGCACTCGCTCGATACGCTCGCGCAGGTCGCCGATGTCGGCGCGGCGAACGCCCGCCACCTCGTCGACGTCGACACTGATCGCGCGAGGGACCCCGAGGTCCACGAGTAACAACGCCTGAGTGGCGCCCGCCACGTGCGCGCTCGTGACGAGCGGCGTCGTCGTCTCGACGCACACGATTGCGAGGTGCGAAGAGCGAAGGTGCTCACCGAGGTGCTCGAGGTCGTCGACGCTCACCCGCTCATCGGCCACCTCGTCGCGCAACGCACTCGCGCGTTCGATGGTCCGATTGCACACGACCAGTGCGCCAATTCGTTGGGGCACGTCGAGCAAGCTCTTCACGACGCCCGAGGCGAGCTGGCCCGCGCCCACGACCACGACCCGCGCGCCCTTGATCTGCGCTCCGAGTTCTTCGACGGCCATAGTCACTGACGCCTGCGCGAAACTGGTCGTGCCGCGCGCGATGGCGGTCTCGGTGCGCACGCGGCGCCCGGCGGCGAGCGCACGCTGGAACAGGTCGGTCAGTTCGCTGCCCGCGGTGTCCTCTTCCACCGCGAGCTCGAGAGCGCGGCGCAGCTGTCCGAGTATCTCGAACTCTCCCGGCACGACGGACTTGAGACCGGCGGCGACGCTGAAGAGGTGATTCGCGACGCCACGGTCGAAGTGGACGGTCAACTTGTCTTCGAACTCCGCGGCGGCGAGACCCGTGGTCTCGGCGAGGGTCGTCGTTATCTCCTCGATCGCGCCGTGGAAGCGGTCGATGACCGCGACGACCTCGGTGCGCAGGCACGTCGAGACGAAGACCGCCTCGTGGATGTTGCGCTGACTGGTGAGCGTGCGAAGGACCTTGCTCCACTCGTGTTCGAGCACCGTGACACGCTCCAACAGGTCCAGTGACGCGTGTTCGTGGTCGATGCCGACTGAGATCAGTGCCACGAGTGCTCCATAATGAAGGTCATGCTAGGTGCCCCGCGACTGGCTCGATGCCGCGATGCCCAATGAGTGCAAGAGTCCGCCACCGAGCGGGCCTGTGCCGTTGTTGAGGTGGTACATGAGGATCTGCAGTTCAATGGAGAAATCCACGTAGTGCACGGCCGTGCCGAGGGGCACCGTGATCACCTGGGGCGCGAAGTTGAGGATCGCGTGGATGTCCGCGCGCACGAGGCGGTCCGCGACCTCCTGGGCCGAGCTCGGCGGCACACAGATCACCCCGACGGTCGCGCGGGTCACCTCGCCACTGAGGGGTTTGACGATATGCCCGGCGACCTCGGTGCCGATGACCTCGGGGTCGCTGTCGTAGAGGTCCGCGAGCTGGGCGCCACGGATGAGAAAGTTCGAGGAGTTGACGAGGGCGCGGCCCAGGTTGCCGATCCCGACAACGACCACGTCGTAGTTACGGTCGTGTCCGAGCGCCTCGGCGATGCGCTCGTTGAGTACCGAGACCTCGTAGCCGGCACCCCGGGTACCGAACGATCCGAGGCCCGCGAGGTCTCGTCGCACCGTCGTCGCGGTCACCCCGGCGAGTTCGCCGATCTGACGTGAGTCAATGTGTGAGAGGCCGCGACGCTCGAAACCCTCCGCGATCCTTTGATAGACCGGCAGTCGCGCGATGGTTGGTTCGGAGAGCTTCCTCGCTCGAAGACGTGCGGTCGACATTGTCGTACGTTACTAGCGACGTCAGCGGCCCAATTGACGACTTCGCTCGCCCGCGGCCGCCACGGCGTCGAGGAACGCGGCGCGAAGCGCGCGACTCTCGAGCACGCGAAGCCCCGCGGCGGTGACGCCACCGGGTGAAGTGACCTGGGAACGCAACTCCTCGGGCGACTTGTCGCTCTGGGCGAGCAGCGCCGCGGAACCCTCGAACGTGCCGATGACCAGCTGGCGCGAGACGTCGCGCGTCAGACCCTGGTGCACGCCGGCCTCGATGAGCGCCTCGACGACCATGTACAGGTACGCCGGCATCGCGCCCGAGAGACCCGAGACCACGTCGATGTTCGTCTCGGTGACCCGCACGACCGTCCCGACCGCGCCCAGGATCGATTCCGCCCAGTCGAGATCGTCCTTGGTGACCTGGCTGCCGCCCGCGATCGCGCTGACGCCCTTGCCGACGAGGACGGGCGTGTTGGGCATCGAGCGGATGACGGCCGTTGGTTCAGGGAAGATCGCCTCGATGCGCACCGTCGGAAATCCGGCCACGACCGACAGCACCCGACGCACCCCCACAATCGCGAGCAGGCGGGTCGCGGCCTCCGCGTGATTGGGCTTGACACAGAGCACCGCGCCGGTCGCGGGTCCCACGTGCTCGAGTTCGAGTGACGCGAGCACGCTCACCCCGGGCAGGCGCGTCGTCAATTCGGCGCGCTGTTCGAGCGAACTTTCGACGATCGCGAGGTCCTCGGGCGCGCACCACTGGGCGCGCACAAGACCCTCGGCCAACGCCGAGCCCATGTTTCCACCGCCGACGACCACGAGTTCAAAGGACATATTTCTAGGCTACAAGGTGACCCGCTCTATCTTCGAGGGCGTCGCCGGTAGAGCGACGCGAGTCCGAGGCTCATGGCCGTGGCGAAGATCTCATCGACGTAGTGCAGCGTCGCCCCCACCATCTCGTCGAGTCGCTCCACCGTCACGTCGCCGAGCGCGAGTTCGCCCACCAGGTAGATACCGTCTTCTGGTCCGATCGCGAGGTGCACGCCGTGCAGGTCGGCGTTCTTCACGAGCAGGTACCGGTAGAGCGCCTCGAGGTTCTCTTCGGGCGCGGGCATCAGTTCGCTCTCGAAGTGCACGGTGCGCTGGCGCAACGTGAGCCAGAGCGCGACGACGTCCTTGTCCTCGCCGCGAAGACGGATCATCCAGTGATAGTGGCCCTTGTCATCGGGGCGCGCGGCGTGTTCGACCTCGCCGACGTAGCCGCTTTGGCGCCACTGGTGGTGCCACGCGCGCACGAGCGCATCGAGTGCCTCGGGCGCGCCGTCACCGCCGATCGGCGCCGACATCTAGCAGCGCACGAGTCCCGAGAGACTCAAGTGTTGGGTGAGTGCGGCGAGCGAGGTCGCGGCCGCGCGCCAGGTGTAGCGACGTGCGAGCAGTACCGCATCGTTGGACATGGTCGTCGAGACCTCGGGGTCGAGGACCCCTTCAACTGCGTCGGCCCACACCTCAGCGCTGCGCTCGGCGACGAGGTATCCGTTGACCCCCGGCTCCACCAGGGTCATCAGTCCGCCCACTTCACTCGCGATCACCGGCGTGCCGCAGGCGGAGGACTCGAGGGCCACGAGCCCGAAACTCTCCGAGCGAGACGGCACGAGTGTCACGTCCGCGGCGCGCATCCAGGTCGAGAGCAACTGGTGCGCCTGGGGTGCGACGAACTTGACGTTGGCGATGACGCCGGTCTCGTTCACCCGGTCGTGCAAGCGCGCGAGGGTCTCGGGGCCATCAGCACCCGAGGGTCCACCGATGATCGCGAGTGTCGCGTCTCGTCCGCGACCACGAAGCGTGATGAGGGTCTCGAGGGCGAGGTCGACACCCTTCAGGGCTTGGAGGCGACCAACGAAGAGCAAGAGGGCCGTGTCCTTGTCGAGACCGAGGGCCCGCCGCGCCTGGGGTCGATGGCCGGGCGCGAAGAACGCGTGCTCGACCCCGAGGGGCACAACGTGCACGCGCGCCGGATCGGCGTCATAGAAGCGCACGAACTGTTCGGCCTCCACCTCACAACTCGCCAGTACCGCGTCCGCGCAGGCGAAGATCGCCGCTTCTTGGAGCGCGCGCTCTTCGGACTCTGACTCGAAGTGATCGGCCTTCACCCGCTCGAGCGTGTGAAAGGTCATGATGAGCGGCACGCCGAGCTCGTGTTTGAGTCGGTGACCCGCGAGACCACTCAACCAGTAGTTGGCGTGGATCGCGTCGGGGATGCCTTCTCGGCGAAACGACTCGGCGACCTCGTTGGTGAACTCTGCGACGTGCTGGGCCAATTCATCTCGCCCGAGGGGTCGCGCCGGACCGGCGTTGACGTGGAACACGCGAAAACCCGGTTCAACCAGTTGCGTGTCGGGCGAGGTCGGGTCGTCTCGTCGCGTGTAGACGCAGACCTCGTGGCCGAGGCGCGCGAGCGCGCTCGAGAGCTCGCGCACGTAGACGTTCATCCCACCGCCGTCGCCCGTGCCCGCCTGGGCGAGGGGCGAGGTGTGATAGGACAACACGCAGAGACGGGCCATGGCCAAAGCCTACCTGTCTGGTCAACAATTGGCTACGGGCGTATTGGCTCGTCAGGAGCGCTGTTTCACCACGAGCCAGACCACTTCGCGACTGGGCACCAGCCCGAAGTCGCGTGAATCGGTCGACGCCGCCGGGTTGTCACCGCGAAGGTCCACCCGAGAGCCGACTCGTGCGACGCAGCGCTTCAGCAACCAGCGAGAGGGCTCTCTCGGGTCGCGAACGACGACCACGTCCCCCACCCGCACCGGTCGCCAGCGCCGAAGGGCCGTCAGGCGCTCACCGGGTAGGTACGTTGGCACCATTGAAGAGCCTTCGACACTCAGACGACGAATGAAGAACTCCACCAGACGGGCCACGAGAGTGAACGCTAACCGAGGACTCTGGCTAACCTTCGTGATGAGGAACCGCTTTTTCCTCGTACGCACCACGACAATCGAAAGGCGAAGCCATGACGCTTCTTTCACGTATCACCAGCGCACTCGACAAGCACAGCACCCCGCTCGTCGTCTCAGCCCACTGCGACCTGCCCTGTGGCGTCTATGACCCGGCCCAGGCTCGGATCGAGGCCCAATCGGTGAAGGCCTGCATGGAGAAGTACAACGCCTCGAGCGACCCTGACTTCAAGGTCCGCGCGACCCTGATCAAAGAGGAGCGCGCCGAGCTCGTGAAGCACCACCTGTGGGTGTTGTGGACTGACTACTTCAAGGTCGAGCACCTGAAGGAGTTCCCGAACCTGCACGACCTCTTTTGGATGGCGACCAAGTCCGCGGGCGACTCGAAGAAGTCCAACGACGTCAACATCGCCGACCGCCTCTTGAGCGAGATCGACGCCATCGCCGAGATCTTCTGGGCGACCAAGAAGTAAGACACCTCAACGAAAAGTCCCGGTGGCTACGCCACCGGGACTTTTTCGTATGGGAGCTGTCTCAGCTCAGTTCGGGGTGCGCGGGGCAGTTCGCGAGCAAGGGGTTCACGATCAACTCGGCGTCGCTGATGGGCGTGGCGCACACTTGGCACAGTCGGTACGTTCCGACGCGCAGGCGCTCGAGGGCGCGGTCCACCTCATTGAGGGTGTTCTCGATGGCCGCGACGCTCTCATTGGTGAACTCAGACATGCTCAAAACTTACTCGTTGACACCGCGCTGAGCTCAACCGGCTCGCAAGAGGACACCACGCGAATGTGCTAACTCTGCGTATGGAGCCTTTTCGAAAGGAGCGCCGTGCAACCCGGACGACAGGACCTCATGACGTGGCGTGCAGCCAAGCCCACGAACTATTTCGCCACCGTCCCCGATTTCGAACACGTGCTCGAACTGCGCATGGGCCGCGCCGTCCCCGAGACGCTGCGCGAGGAACTCGTCTCCTTTGGTGAGGTGGTCGCGACCCGGATCGAGCCCGCGGTGGTGCTCCTCGAGCGCAACCGGGAGTTTCCAAAACTGCGACCCTACGACGAACTCGGACAACCCATCGCCGAGATCGAGTTCCACCCCGCGAACGCCGACGCGGCGCACGCGGCGTGGGCGTCGGGCATGCTCGCGACCGCACTCGACTTCGAGGGCGCCTTCCAGGTCGCCGCGCAGTTTCTCCTCTTGTCATACGTCGGTGAAGGCGGTCAGGCCTGCCCGATCGTCTGCACCATCGGCATGCGTCGAGCCCTCGAGCACCACGCGAGCGCGGAACTGCGCGAGCGCTACCTGTCACTGCTCGCGAACGCTGACGCCAGCCAGGCTCTTCGAGGATCGCAGTTCCTCACTGAGGTCCAAGGTGGCTCGGACGTCGGCGCGAACGTCGTCGAAGCGGTACCCGACTCCGACGTCGCGGGCGCCTATCGCATCAGCGGTGAGAAGTGGTTCTGCTCGGTCGCCGACGCCGACCTCTTCGCCGTCACCGCGCGACCCTCGTCGGCGGGTCCCGGCACCAAGGGCCTCGCGTGCTTCGTCATTCCGCGTTCGCTCGACGGCGTGACGCCCAACGGGTTTCGCATCCGTCGCCTGAAGGACAAGCTCGGCACGCGCGCGCTCGCCTCGGGAGAGATCGACTTCGACAACGCCCTGGCGTGGCCGATCGGTGAACTCGCCGACGGCTTCAAGATCGCCGTGTCGCAACTTCTCAACACGTCGCGCTGGCTCAACGCCGTGGGGTCGGTAGGGATCATGTGTCGCAGTTACCTCGAAGCGTCGAGTTTCGCTCGTCATCGCCAGGCCTTCGGCGCGGCGATCTCGACGTTCCCGGCGCTGCGAGAACAACTCGCGATCATGAAGAGTGAGATGTGCGCGGCCCTCGCCTCGACGTTCGCATTGACCGCGTTCGTGGCCCGGATCGACGAGGGGTCGGCCACCGCCGATGACATCGCGGTGCACCGCTTCCTCGTCAACGCCAACAAGTACGTCACCTCGGTCGCTGCATCGGACGTCGTGCA
>JAJXXA010000094.1 GCA_021781335.1 Actinomycetes bacterium | reverse complement strand
GCCGGTGTGGCGCAGTGGTAGCGCAGGCGATTTGTAATCGTCAGGTCGTGGGTTCGAATCCCTCCACCGGCTCCACGGCTGGCTCATCCACGAGCCGGTTTCCCTGAATCGTCCGTCGTTCGCGAGTGCGGCGAGCGTCACCGGCGACGGAGTATCTCGACGAATCCACGGAGTATCTCGAGGTCGAACTCACTACGTGCCTATCGGTGAGCAGTCAGTCGGATTCTGCGTCGCCACGAGCTTTGAACCTCGCACTCGAGCGCTCACTCGCCTTACGGCTAGTCCGTGGGTAGGCGATTCCTATCCAACCTGGATCTGGTCAACGCTCGGACGCCATCTCGATGTCCTCATAAGTTCGACGCGAACGGTGTCTGGACGCTCCCCGAAGACACCAGTGATGACACGAAGTTCCAGTCGGGTTCGCGGTGGTCCGTCCCCGGCCCCTTCCTGTCCCGGGAAGACCCGCGAAGGCGCTCAGACAGTGCACGGATTTTTACTCCCCGGCACTTTGCGCGGTGAACCTGACTGAGAAAGGGGTTTTGGCATGACAGCTGAAGTGTGGTTGTGCCCCGAGGAGGCCGCGCGAGCCTCGTCCAAGAGCATCAGTACCATCCGCCGCCTCTTGCGGAGGGGAGCGATTCCCCGGGCCCGCCGACGGAGTCCGGGTCAACCGTGGAGCCCGTGGGAAATTCCCCTGTCAAGCCTCAGGGAGATGAGGTTATGCACGGAGCCCCTCGAGAGCCCACAAGTCCTGAACGAGCGTATCCGTGCGTTGGAGAGCCAACTCGAGCTAGCCCACGCCGAGAAGGGGGTGGTCGAGACCGCCTTTACCCGCCTGGAGGCACTTTACGAACGCCAACAACAACTCATTGACCGATTACAGGAGGTGCCCGCCTGATGGGACGTCCACTCAAGGGCAGTGTCCGCGAAAACGCAAACGGGACATGGACAGTTTCGGTGCCATGCGCCTTCGGCTCTAAACAGCGCCGGCAAGTGACCTTTCCCACCGAACAGGTGGCTCGAGCCTGGCTCGACGCCGCACTCGGAGCCGTCAGCGAGCACCGAGAGCTACCTGACCCCCGCCAATTCAGCCACCTCCACACCACGCCACGGCCAGCACAAGAGTTGTCAGGACGCTTCGCCGAAGTCGCGTGGATGTGCTGGAGGGAAGAGTTCGACGAGAACCCCGGGCGCCCCGTCGCCGCGTCCCAGAAGGTCGAGGCCATCCTGCGCCTCTGGCTCGTCCCCTACTTCGAAGCTGTCGTGAGCCACGTAGGCGAGATTCGCCGAGAAACAGTGAGGGAGTTCATCAAAGTCGCATCGGGGCGCGCCACGTTCATCGACGCAGCGCCGCCTGACGACTCCAATCCGCGTCCGACGTATAGCCGCTCACAGAGGCTGACCATCGCTCAAGTTGTCGAATTCACCGGTCAAAGCAGGTCCTCGGTACTTCGTCATTTTCACGCTGGCAACTTTCCCCACGCCACGCGGAGAGACCTCGGCCACAACCGGACTCGCATAGTCATTCCCTTCGGAGACGTCCTTGATTCGAAGATTGCGGTACGAAGTGATGCCTCGACACGCAGGGGCCGTATCAAGCGAGGCATCGGCTCTGGCGGCGCATCACGCGCCTACCAGAAAGAAATGCTCTCGGCTCTAGGAATCATTGCCACCTGGGCCATCGACCACCAACTCATGAGTAACGACCCCACGAAAATGGTCAAGCCCCTCGAGCCACGTGCGAATACAGCCATCACCAAACCGAGCGAGAAGGAACCCACCGTCTTCACCATCGCCCAATGCGCGGACGTCGCTATGCATCTTCATATCCACCACCAGATCGTCATGTGGATTCAGCGCATCTTGGGTCTTCGGGTTGCGGAGGTGTTCGGTCTTCTCCTCAGCGACTTCTACGACCTGGGCGAGCTCGGCATCATGGACGTGGGACGTCAGGGTGGACGAGAGTTCTGGGAACGCGGCGACGACGACCGACCCGTAAAGGTGACCCACAAAGACAAGCCGAAGACAACCGCCGGAAAGCGAACGTTGGTGGTGCCGCGGCAGCTCGCCGACGCCCTGCGCACGTACATCCAAGCATTTCACGCTGAGCCCGAAACCGGGGTTCTTGACCCATCGAGACGGCTCATCGTTGGCTTGCGCCAGCCCAACGATTCCGGTGTCAATTCCTACGCTGAAGCCCTCAAGAAAGCGTTCGTCAACGCCGGGTTGGGACCGCTCGACGTCGACTTCAGTGCTGGTACCCACCATCTTCGAAAGAGCCTGTCCACAGACATCCGCTACCAAACCAAGGTGGGGGAACACATACGGTCTGAGCTCCTAGGACACCGACTCACTGGCCAGGGCGGGGGCGCCACAATTACCATGACGACGTACACCCTGAAGATGCCGGTGCTCGAACCCCTCGAGGATGCCGCGAAAGAAATAGAGGGCATCATCGACGCCGCGAATTGCCGAATTCTGGTGCCGAGCGCCAAGATTCCTTGCTACGGGCCAGGGCACTACCTCCGGGAACAGACCTGGAAGCAGCAGGTTGAAGTGGTGCTGGCCGACGCCGAGGCGACCTCGACACTCGAGCATTTCCTCAGCGCCCAAGAAGCTGCGTCGCTTCTCAACGTATCGGCAGCCACCGTACGTCAGTGGATACGCGCGGGGAAAGTTGCCGCGACTCGAAATTCCCGCCCTGAATCAGGACAGCCAACGTATTTCATTGCTCCGGAGACGGTGGATGAGATACGTGAAGCAATCAACGCCCGGCTCTCCGTCGCCGAGGCGTCTCTTGAACTAGGCGTGCCGGTCATGACTCTCTATCGAGCCGTGGCGAGGAAACTCGTAGACGTTGAGCGTGACGGTGCCGCCATCTACTTTCGAAAGGAGGAACTCGAGCACGCGGGGGCCGTGCTCAAGGGTCCACGAGGTCTCTCAGACCGCGCCATGACTCTCGTCGAGGCCAGTGTCGCACTCGGCATTGAGTACCGAGTCGCATCGCTCCTTCGCAAGAGAGGAGTTCTCATCACAGACCCCGAATCTCCTCACTACCCAACCTACGTGACACGTACTTCCGTAGAGGAGGAACGCGTCCGTAGGCTACGAAAGAAGTCACCGCGGGGTAGTCGGGGAAAGGAGCTTTCGAGTCCCTCCATGGTCGATCTCCAGACAGCAATCGAGCTCACAGGGCTCTCACGCAGCAGTGTTCTTCAGTTGACGAGCGCTGGCGTCCTTATTCGCCGTGACCAGTACAAATTTCTTGTTGACCGCGCAAGCCTCGACAAATGGCTGCAAAAGCAGGGGGGCTGCCCCAGCATTGGTTAACTTCGAACCGCCCCGAGATTCCTGGAGTCTCTATGAACCTCGGAGCGGTTCAACCAGTATGTGTGTCACACCCCTGTGGGTTGGCGACATTACCTTTGCACCACCTAACTCACCTTGCTGACGAACCCAACAAATTCTTTTGTAATGCGCGCGTGGCCGCTAATAATATTCAGTTGCGGCGTCGCAGCCGTTCGGCGATGGATCCCGTCGAGGTCGGGTGACCGAAACCGCAACGTGCTAACGGTTCCTGCTTATCGCGGGTCGAAGGCGCACTTTGGACAGGATCGAATTGACAACTGTGCTGCAGAAATTGCACGAGGCCGAACCCGCAATCGTAGAGACCGAAGCCAAAACGAAAAACTAGGGCGAACCGTGACGCTGGGCGGGCGGCCGCTAGGGCGCTTGAGGCTTTGCGATCACCGCACGAGATTCTTCCTCCCACCTCGAAGGTGCGCCGATCCCAGTGAGCTAACGCATCAACTGAAGAACCTGCTTACAAAGGCTGTCCCGATGAAGGAGTGATGATGCGGAGAGGGAGAGATCGGCAGTTCGGAAGGTCGCCGAACCGCGCAGAGCGCTCGCTACGGGCTACCGGCGCCTTACGCTTCGTCGTCGTGGTCGGAGCGATGAGCTTCTTCGCCGACTTCACGTACGAGGGGTCGCGCAGCGTTCTTGGTCAGTATCTGGGTCTGCTCGGCGCCGGAGCCCTCGCAATCAGCATGGTAAGTGGCGCCGGCGAGTTGCTGGGATACGCGCTTCGCCTGATTTCCGGTCCGGGAGCTGATCGCACAAGACAATACTGGGCCATCACGATTGCTGGCTACGTGCTCCAGATGTCGGTCGTCCCGCTGCTCGCCCTGGCGGGGAGCTGGGAGGTGGCCGCGGTCCTCATCATCCTCGAGCGTGTCGGAAAAGCCATCCGAAATCCTCCCCGCGACGCGATGCTCGCCCACGCCGCCGAGGAGATTGGCTACGGCTGGGCCTTTGGGCTGCATGAGGCGCTTGATCAGTTCGGTGCGACGTTTGGGCCATTGTTTGTCGCACTAATCCTTGTTCTCGACCACCACCACTACAGACTCGCCTTTGCGTTGCTGGCCATTCCCGCAATCATCGAATTGGCGATTCTCTTCGTCGCGCGTTTCACCTACCCCCACCCAGAGAACCTGGAGGGCCCGAAGGCGAAGGTGGAGACGACCAAGGGCATACCCAAGGTCTTTTGGGTGTATCTCGCCGCGGCGGGACTCGTGGGCGCCGGTTTTGCCGACTTTCCCCTCATCGCGTATCACTTAGAGCGCGCGAAGGTTGTCTCGACTGACATGGTCCCCGTCTTCTATGCGATCGCCATGGCGATCGGCGGCGGTGGATCGCTGATCTTCGGCCGCCTGTTCGATCGTTTCGGAATGCGGTTGCTCATACCGCTGACAATCTGCGCGGGCGTCTACGCGCCGCTTGTGTTCCTTGGCGGTTTCGGGACGAGCCTGGTCGGCGTGACCTTGTGGGGACTTGGTTCGGGCATTCAGGAGTCGATCATCCCGGCTGCCGTTGGTCGAATGGTCTCTGGAGATCGTCGAGCGTCTGCGTTCGGGATCTTCACTGGAGGGTACGGGATCGCGTGGTTCGTGGGCAGCACCGTGATCGGACTCCTGTATGGTGTCTCTCTACCAGCGATCGTAGCGTTCTCAATGGTGGCCGAGTTCGCGGCGCTCCCGCTGTTCATCGCGACCCGGCGGCGAATCTCCGCAGCGACTCAATAGCTCACACACGCCCTGCGGCGGGAATGGCCTCCGCGTCAGAACCACGCGCAAATCACTCGCATTTCCCAGTGTGATTTGAAGGCGCAATACGCCACGAGAGTGTGGAAGGTGGCGTCGGCGAGAGTTAGTCTCGCTGTAGGCGATGGAGTTCGCCCGTTGGCAGTTTGTTGGCCTGATGACTCCTACGGAGACACAGGGGACTATGACGAACGCGAACGTGAGGACCAAGTTTCAGGCCTTCGAAAGTAGATCCTTCAGATTTGCTCGTGTGCAGCTCGGTAGCAAGAAGTGTGTCGAGAACGATGGAACATCGTCAGCAAGCCCATGCGATCTCCGGTCACGCTATCCGCGGCGTGTCGACGACGCTCGAAAACTGGACACTTTCAACGCTCGAAAAGTGAACAGTTTCCGACACCCTAACTCTTGTCGTCGGTCGTCAACGTCACGCTCGGCAGACTGTCGACGCCCCGTCCCCTCAAGCGATAGCTGGCGCCCTTGAGGGTGAGCACCTCGGCGTGATGGACGATGCGGTCGATCATTGCGGCTGCGACCACCTGGTCCCCGAACACCCCGCCCCAGCCCGAGAAGGGCAGATTGCTCGTGAGCACGATCGAGGCGTGCTCGTAACGCGAGGAGACGAGCTGGAAGAACAGGTTGGCGGCCTCTTGTTCGAAGGGCAGGTAGCCCACCTCGTCGACGACGAGGAGTGGGTAGCGGCGCAGTCGCGCGAGTTCCGGACCCAGCCGTGCGCGCTGGTGAGCCTCGCTCAATCGACTCACCCAGTCACTCGCCGAGGCGAACAGGACCCGGTGTCCTTGTCGCGCGGCGGCGATGGCGAGTCCGATCGCGAGGTGGGTCTTGCCGGTGCCGGGCGGTCCGAGTAGGACGACGTTGCGCGCCTCGTGTAAGAAGGCGCCCGAGGCGAGCGACGCCACCGACGCTCGAACGCCGGGCTGGACGTCGAAGTCGAAGTCCTCGAGGCTCTTGCGCGTTGGCAGGCCGGCGGCGCGGATGCGCAGCTCGGCCCCCGAGGCCTGGCGGGCACTCACCTCGCGCTCCAAGACGGCGGCCAGGTAGTCCTCGAAGGACCAGTTGGCGTCACGGGCCTCGGTGGCGAGACGCTCGGCGGCTTCGGCGACGCGCGGGGCCTTTAAGGCCGCGGCGAGGTAGGGGATCTGCTTAGAGGACTCGCGCTGGTTCATCACGCTTCCCCCGTCAGTCCAAAGGCCCGGTCGTAGTCGAAGAGGTCGCGGACGAGATCATCGGCCTGGTTGACCCGGGGACGTTGAAAGTCTTGGCGCAGCAGCGCCGCGCGCTGCACGTGGGCTTGGTCGCTGAGGGTCGTATTCCGTGCCCACACGCGAGCGTGCTCGGCGACCAGCCGTCCCTCGAGGCGCACCCGCACCCGCTCTAAGTCGCCCGAGACGTCAACGAGACGACCGATCGCGCGAGGATCGACCGAGTAGTCATTGGTGTCAACGCGCACGTAGTAGTCGCGCGGCAAACGCACCCGCTGGTGCCAACCCAGGTGCAAGGGTCGAGGGGGCAGTGGGCGCATCGCCGCGAGGTCGGCGTCGAGACGACTGGTCGGCGCGACGCGGGTCGTTCGCACCACGCGGGCGTTGGCGCGCGACAACCACTGGGTGAACTGGGCGTTGAAGTCGCCGGGTGAGGCGAAGTCACGGCCGGGCATGAAGGAGGTCTCGAAGTGACCGTTGCGCCGTTCGACGATCCCCTTGGACTCGGGGTCATTGGGGGGCAACGTGACCAGGGTCGTGGCGAGAGTGCCCATGAAGGAGTCGACCCCCTCGGCGTGGCGCCGTCCGCGCCCGATGCCGCCCTCGTTGTCCCAGATGAGTCGGCGCGGCACACGACCGAGCTCGCTCAAGAGCTCCCACGTGCCGAGCAGCAGGTCCTCGGTGGTGCGCGTCGGGATCATGCGAGCGAGCACGTAGCGCGAGTGGGCGAGCGTGATCACGAGCACCGGCAGCAGCCGCGAGGTGCCGTCTTCGAGGGGGATCTTCTTTGGCGGGAACCACAGGTCGCACTGGGCCGCATCACCGGGGTCCCACGTGAGCCGGTCCGCCGGATCGATCCTGCGAAACTCGGGGCGAAGGCGGGCCACGTTCTCACGGAACCAGGTCATCGACCCCGTCCAGTCGACCCGCTCGGCGAGCACACTGCCCGGCATATCGGGGAACTCCTCGAGGAGCAGCTTCACCCGGGGCTCGACGGTGACAAAGGACGTCGCCGAGGGGGTGCGTTCATAGTTCGGCGGGTCCGTCGAGCGCACCGCCTTGATAACGGTCGTCCGAGAGATGCCCAGTCTCTCGGCGATACGAGCATGCGTAATGCCCTCAGCCGCCAGTCTTCGAATCAGGGCCCAGTCTTCCAAAGTGATCACCCTCCATTTTCAGGTGTTCACTTTTCACCGTCGAAAGTGTTCAGTTTTCGAGCGTTGCCGACACGCGGCGGACGCTCGCACGTTTGCTCGAGATAGTGAGGCACGACGCGCGAGCCATCACCGCGACGCTCGAGCGGCTCCTCTCACGACCGCATCAAATTCCCAACGATGAAGGAGGAATGAAATGAACCAACGCAAGAGAGTGCGCCGAGATGTCGAGCAATTCCTGCGCCAGCTTGGCGAAGACGCGCGAGGCGTCACAGAGCATCTGAGATTGCTGGGGGTCCGAGGAAGGCCTCGAGACTTCCGCGAATGCGCGATTGCCCGATATCTCTCACTTGTGACCTCCACCGATGCGCGCGTGAGATCGGTCCTAGTGCGCCGTGATGACGCCAGAGTTCGGCTCTCGCGACCCGTGTGGCTACCGATCACAAATCCACTGACGCGTGCACTGCGAGATTTCATCTTGGTGTTTGAGGCGTCGATTCTGCCTGATATCGAGGACCAGCGAGACTGCGAGAGGGATTCGGACGCAGCGAGCGGGGTCGCGAGACTTGCATAACGTTGTCCCCCAAACTCATGGGCTGTGGCTAACTGCGTTGGCCGCCAACGGATCCGACGTCGGGCAAACGTATAGCGAGCAGTCCGCGTTTCTCGTCGTGTATGGGACTATTGCGACACCCAATTGGGTGTATCGATGTGTTGAAAGTCAGTTGCTACTTTCCCAGACGCTTGCCGCACGCGAGCGCCCCTTCAGCGATGACTTTTGGGACAGGGTTCTGCGGCGAGGAGAGGAAGGGGGGTTTGCCGCGTCGCGGTACGTGGCGCATGCGCTCCGGATGCTCGTCTCAAGCGACGTTGCCTCAAGACACACGACGCCACTCAGCATTGTCCGCCGCGCCGTCACTTACCCGACACAGGTACTTCAGGAAGCTGGCATTTTACCCGTGCGCCAGTCCTTACTTACGACGAGAGTCGCGCACGTTGAAGACCCCTATGGACTAGCACCAACAACGCTCGCGGCCCTGCATCCTCTCTTGCCTGAGGTAACACGCAGATGGGAGGTGGCGAGAACCGCCATGCTTTGGGAGCGCAGTCGGCGCGACGTATAACCGAATGTTGCTTGGTGAGATGGTTGACGCAAACGATTCATAATTCAAGATTCAACGCTGCAGCCCTGCCGAAAGTCTCCGAACTCAAAGCATCGTCGCCCGTTGCTCGCCATAGGTTGCCCAGGTACGCCGCGGTAAAGGCCGCTCGGCTGTTACTTCCGGCTCGCTGGTACTTCGCATAGCCTCGTATGTAACCAGCGATCGGCGGACGCAGTCCAATGCTCCCGAGGCTTTCGAGCGTGATGAACTCCGGTATGAGTCCAGGCTCGCGCTGGAGGGGCGTGGACGCCATTCGCTCCTCCATGCCGAGAAACACTATTTCGATGAGGTGATGACTGACGTCTCGATTGGTTGTTTCAAGTACAAAGGCCACGCGGTCAGCGGTGATCGAGAGGCCGGTCTCTTCAAGCACTTCTCTCCGGGCCGCAGCGGCCGTGCCTTCACCCATCTTTGGTGTGCCACCCGGCAACACCCAGTTGGTTTCTCCACCTTCTCGACGACAGAGCAGCACCGTGTCGTTTCGCAAGACCATTGCCGAGCATCGCAGATTTACGAGTTCCCCGGTGTCACTTTCCTTCCGCGATGTCTCAGTCTCAGCAACGCGCTTCAGTTGAGGAAACTTCATGACTCCTGCCTCGATTTTGCGGCGGCTTGCCGCCGCGCGGCGTGCCATCTCCGCATGAACGGAGAGCGTCCTCCGCGTCCTCGACGGTCGATTCCATACTCCTCAAGTTTGCGAAGAATAGTAGGTGTGGGCGAACCTGTGAGAAGTTCAATGTGAAACGTTGAGACGCCACAGGCGTTGTAAAGGTCAGAAAGAAGTTCTTTGGTCAATTCGACGGGTACCGGGAACCTTTGCCAGAGAGGACCGGCTTCACGCTTGGAGGGAACCCCGTGATGCATGAGAACGCGTGACACGTCGGCGTCTTCGTAGAGAGCGTCAATAAGGACGATGTCGAACGCCTCCGACGGGCGGTAAGATCCGCCTGCGCGTACCGGAAGCCTTCCCGAGTGTGCAGACCGCAGGACAATGTTGCCGGATATACCGAGTTCCTCGCCTACCGACGCGGCAGCCCACTCCTTTTCAATGTAAAGCGGACGAAGTTCGTCGGGCCCAACATCTCCCCGGTCAAAGCGATTGAATTGACCGCGCGTTCGCGTCTCGATCCCCCATAGCTTCAGCCTGCTCCTCACCAGACGGTCGGAGACTCCCAGGCCCTTGCCGATGTCGACCGAACTCATCTGACAATTGATGTAGAGGTAGCGGAGCAATCCCTCACCTATCATCCCCTCAACCTTCAGCGGTCGACGGCGACCCGCCCCACGCGGGGCAAGGTCGACGCCCCGTTCACGAAGAATCTGCGCGACGCGCTGCCGATCGATTCCCACGGTTTCAGCTATTCGACGTGTCGAGTAGTCGCGCTCGACATACAGTTCGACGATCCGCCTTGCAAGAACTTCCGAATACACAGCGCTCACGCTTCCTGCTCCCTTTTCCAACTGAGCAGGAACCATTAGCCGCTGAGGCATTTCGGTCAAACCATCTTGACCAGGCGGGATCCATCGCCATCTCAATACTACGAGGCAACGCAGTCACACTTGCGGAATTCTTCTCTCGGCACGCGACGGCCTCGTGGGTTTGCCTTACAGCGACGGGCCCCCGTGTGTGATTGATTGGTGAGTTCGGCAGAAACGTGTGATGGATGTGGCTAAAAAGTGAACGCGCGGTCACGCCGCGACAGCGAGGCGCTCAACTTTCTAGCAACACGGCGTCTCACATTGCTGCCGAACTCATTGAGTGGCCTCAACATCTCCAAGACCACGGACGGATACCAAGAAGCCGACGACTTTAGAATCACCGAATCACACAGGGGGGGGACGGGCCACGAAGTCACGAACCGAACTTCCTGGTTACTCTCCGTGATTCTTGAGAAAGCGGACTCTACATTCTTCTAGTTCCTTCAGGGCCACATCACGTCCTTCGTACCCGGTCACCTTCACCCATTTTCCTTCGTCGAGATCTTTGTAGACCGAAAAGAAATGTCGAATCTCTTCAAGCTTTCTCGTGGGTATGTCGGCAAGGTCGTTCGCACCCTTCCACTGGGGGTCGTAAGCGGGTACCGCAATCAGCTTGGCGTCATCCCCGTGTTCGTCGACCATGAAAAATGCACCGACGACACGAACACTAATCACACAGCCAGAAAATGTCGGATACTCGGTCAAGACGAGGACGTCGAGCGGATCACCGTCGCCGCCGAGCGTTTCTGGAATAAATCCATATTCTGCGGGATAGCCCATCGAAGACGTCAGGTGACGGTTCAGGCGGATCACGTGCCGCTCATGATCGAATTCGTATTTGTTTCGGACGCCGCGGGGTATCTCAATAATCACGTCAATCGATTGCGCCATCGCTCCTCCTAACAACCGCTCGTGCGGTAATCGAATCGTAGACCTCGCGCTGAAAGAGCACGCCATCGGAAACTACTGGCAGAAGCACATCCCTCCTCGCAACAGAGCTTCTCGAATCAATTTTCTTAGGCTGATCCTCACGTATCGCGAGTGCGGCGACTCTTCATTCGATTAAGATTGGAACGTCGGATGATGCTCCGGCGGGCCTCCTGGTCCGAACCGCCTTCACGGCTAATGGCCTCTACGTTTTGTCAAGAACGTGATTGTGAGGACCATGATTTCAAAGAGATACTCAACGGGCACCCGCGCCGGACTCCGATATTCCAGATGTCGCCGTGATGCAACCGCTTCCACTCGACGCCAACTCACCGGCGCGTCATGACAATTAGCGCCTTGAACCAGAGGGAGTTGAAAGCAGTAGTCCGACACAGCATCCTCTATCAGCATTCCTACGATCCGAGTGTCCTGGATTTCTTACCGGAGCCGACTTGCTTCGCCGACCTTTTGTTGGACCAGATAACCGGCACAATCACGAAGGGTCGCGAGGACTACCAACTCCTCCCATTCTTCTACGATCACCTCACATCAAGAGACGACGTTGCGTTTCGTCATGAGATCTGGCGGGATCTTGCTAGCGACACCGTCGTGACCGGCCTTCGACTCTTTACGAGCGAGATGCGAGATGTTCGTCAAAGAAACTCGTGGGCCGAGAAAACCCACTACATCCAGCACCGACGCGGTATTCATCTCGACGCCGTCACGCGCTACTGCGAGGCAGTGAAACATCTCTCGTCGACGCTCGAGTCCAATGAGATCAGCTCGCGCGCGCTGCTTGATATTCGAGACGTCGTCACGAAATATGCGAGTTCGGCGACATTTGAAGGTCTTGTCCGGGAGTCGCAGGACTTGAAGACAAAGCTCTCGGGGGTCCGTTACTCCCTCAATATTCGGGGATCCCACGTTCGAGTTCTGAGGTATGACGGCGAAGCTGATTATGGCGCGGAGATTGAAGAGGCCTTCGAGCGTTTCCAGCAAGGATCGGTCTCAGACTATCGGCTCAAATTCTCGGACTGGCCCGACATGAACCATGTCGAGGCGCAGATTGCGGATCGAGTTGCACTTCTTTTTCGCGATGTCTTCTCGGAGTTGGAGTCATTTTGCGAACGTACGAACAGTTTCGTTGACAGCACCGTGAGTTCCTTTAATCGTGAGGTTCAGTTCTACTTCGCCTATCTCGACTACATCGGACCCTTGAAGGCGCGCAATCTCACCTTTTGCCTGCCCGAAGTCCACGAATCCAAGGCAATCTTCGCAACGGAGACGTTCGACATTGCGCTGGCAGCGAAACTCGCGACGCAGGGAACGTCGGTCATCACCAACGATTTCAGTCTCGACGGGGTTGAAAGGATCATCGTCATCTCTGGCCCGAACCAAGGAGGTAAGACGACCTTCTCGCGAACCTTCGGACAGCTCCATTTCCTCGCCAGCCTTGGATGTCCTGTACCGGGCGAGACAGCGAGCCTCTTCCTCTTTGACGAGCTCTTCACGCATTTCGGTAAGGAGGAGGACCCGACCTTCCAGAGCGGCAAGCTCGAGGACGACTTGCTACGAATCCAAGACGTATTGAAGCGCGCCACTTCGAAGAGCGTCATCATCATGAATGAGATCTTCGCGTCAACGACGACTCAAGATGCACTCGTGCTGGGCACCAAGGTCCTCGAGAAGGTCATCGAACTCGACGCTCTGTGTGTCATGGTTACCTTCATTGACGAATTGTCCCTCTTGGGCCCATCGATCGTCAGCATGACGAGTTCGGTGAATCCCGATAATCCCGTCGAGCGAACGTTCAAAGTAATCCGACACCCCGCTGACGGCCTCGCGTACGCGATATCGATCGCCGAGAAGTATGAGCTCACCTACGACCGATTGAGAAAGAGGGTTGGCCCATGAAAGCTCACCTCATGTTCCAAGACGCCGACTTCGCTGTCAACCAACCCCTCCCCGCCAACGCCGACCAGTTAGTTCACGACCTCGATCTTGAAACGCTGTTGGCGACCATGGCCGGTAAGGACAAGCTCGTCTACAACGTCTCGAAAGTTGCACTTCTCGATGGACTCGACAACCCCGACGAAATCACCTATCGCCAACGCGTCTTGGCTGACTGCTTTGAGCAACCAGACATAGTTCGCGAGATCTATGACCTTGCGGTTAACGCGGTGAGCGACCAGCAAAAGATGTTCTGGTTCTCCTCGCGTGGTACGCCGACCAGGATGATGTGGCAATCGCCCCAAGTGATCGGGATGTATATGGGGTATTTGGAACGCCTTCGGCGAATTGTGGACGAGCACTCCGACAAGTTCGGCTCCGACGGCTGGACCACGTTCTTTCGTGTTCTGGAGGACGAACTTGATGATGACTATTTCCAACTGATTGACGAGCACCTCAAGCAGCTCAAATTCAAGAACGGAACACTCATCAGTGCGATGCTGAGCTTCGGCAACACTGGACTCGAGTACGTGCTCCGCGATTCGCGCCGAACGAAGCAGACCATACGAGAGATGCTGGGTGTCGGAGGACGTAAGTCATATTCATTTGAGATCCCGCCCCGCGACGAGGCGGGATCTCAGGCGTTGGAGGACCTGATGAATCGCGGTGTGAACGGCGCCGCCAATTCTCTGAGTCAAGCTGCAGATCACCTCGCCAACTTTTTCATCATGCTGCGAACCGAGTTGGCCTTTTACGTCGGATGTCTCAATCTCCGCGAACGACTGGCCACGATCGGCGAGCCGGTGTGCGTGCCAATCCCCCAACCCTGGTCACCGGCCCGGCTCAACTTTTCGGGGCTCTACGACGTCTGTCTCTCGCTTCGCAACAATAAGCGAGTCGTTGGCAATGAAGCCAACGCGGACGGCCGAGCGCTCATTGTCGTCACCGGCGCGAACTCCGGTGGCAAGTCAACATTCTTGCGCAGTGTCGGCATCGCCCACCTGATGATGCGCGCCGGAATGGTGGTCGCTGGCGAAGCGTTCGAGGCCAGTACCTGCGAGGGGGTGTTCACCCATTTCGTTCGAGAGGAAGATACCTCGATGACCAGTGGCAAGCTCGACGAAGAGCTGGCGCGCATGAGCGTCATTGCTGACGAGATAACACCGCATTGTGTGGTGCTGTTCAATGAATCTTTCTCCGCGACGAACGAACGTGAAGGCTCAGAAATCGCTCGCCAGGTACTGCAAGCGCTTATCGACTCGGATATTCGACCGCTGGTCGTCACACATCTCTTCGACTTGGCCGAGCACTTCTATGAGAACGCCTTCGACACGACCCTCTTTCTGCAGGCCGGTCGCGAAACCGAAGCCGGGCGAACGTTTAAGGTGCTGCCCGGCGAGCCCCTTCCCACCAGCTTCGCCGAAGACGTGTTCGAGCGCATCGGCGGCTGGTAAGCGCATCAACATCGGTGGCGCGAAGGATCTCTTCGGACAAAGACCCGTCCGATGTCGCGAAAGGTCGATCTACGCGTCGTCCTTGGGGTAGGGAGGAACGTTGTTCACGCTCTCCACTCTCCATGCATCATCCGTCGATCGGAGCACGTTGTAGCACCCGGTTTCCTGAGGGATGACGCGACCGGCCAAACTCGGCTCCAACGCCTCGAGCAGCGGCCGATTGATGGCGTCGTGGCTCACAATCAGTCCGACACCATCGCCGAGTTTCGCCGCGGTCTCGCTAAACCCTTCTAGTACTCGCTCGAGCACCGCGTCAGCCGGCTCTACGCCCGGAGCATCGTCGACCGACCCCCAACAGGCCTCTACTTCGTCGCGAGAGGTACCCGCCCACGCTCCATAGTCACGATCGTTGAATCGCTCGTCAATCTCCACCTGTAATCCGACTCTCTCGGCAACGGCGTGCGCGGTAGCGACGGCACGTTGCAACGGACTCGACACGATAAGTCGAATGCCCTGTTCTTGGAGGGCATCAGCGAGCGCCACCGCCTGCATCTGTCCCTTCTCGGTGAGAGGAGGGTCGAGCTTTCCCCGAAGGAGTCCTGCGGCGTTCAGCGGCGTTTCGCCGTGACGGGCTACGTAAATCAAGCCGCTCATGAGTTACTCACTTTCTCTTCAATGTCGCTGGGATCGCACCTAGATCGCCAATCCGATTGCCAGACCGGCGCCCGCGCCGAGCAGACCCACCACGAGGCTAACGAAGGCGTTGAGAGTCGCTTCGAGAATCTGTCCAACTTCGAACAGACGTATCGTCTCGAACGTGAACGTAGAAAACGTCGTATAGGCACCGCAGAAGCCCGTGCCCAGCAACGTGTTCGTGAGCGGCGAGAGATGGTTGCTCAGGGACAAGCCCGTCAGCAAGCCCAGCAAAAACGAGCCCGAGATATTTACGAGGAATGTCCCCCATGGTAAGTCCGATTCGATGCGCCGGTTAATGGCTCGATCCAAGAGGTAGCGAGACGGCGCACCGACGAATCCTCCCGCCGCCACGACGAGGTACAACTGCAGCATTTAGCGTCCCGAGACTTTGACGAGCATTTAGAGATCCACGATCTCTACGTCGGACACCGTCATGACGAGGTCCGCGAGCAGTTCAGCGGCGGCGGCCAAGAAGGCATCGACGCGTTCTGCTCGATCGATGATGACAATGCTGACGGGCACGTCGTTGGAGAGCGAATGTGTTCGGTGGATCTGCCCCGACGTCCCGTAACCCTCGTGCGCTTCGAAGGCCGTCGCCCCCGCGAGTTTCATCTTGCGTGCTCTTTGAAGAAGATGCACGTACAGCGAGCCGTGATGATCGTGGTCACGTGCCTTCAGCAGGATTGTCAATCGTTTTGCCGGCCGCGTTGAAAACGGAGTGCGCTCGATATTGTCCATCACAACTCCCCTTGGAGCCACTGCTCCGCCTTGATCATGAAACGTGCCAGGTTCATGCCCAGCCACACTGCCCCGAGACCGGCAAGCAGGCTTGAGACCAAATAGATGATGCCGAGATCGATCTCGTGACTACGAAAGAGCAGCACCGTGCCGACTTCCAACGTCGAAAATGTCGTATACGCCCCAATCACCCCGGAGCCGACCAGTGGGCGCACGAGACGACCACGCGGAAATTGCTCGATCAGGACGACAAGGAGAAACCCAAGCAGGGCACTACCCGACACGTTGATCAGAAAGGTACTCCACGGAAACTGGTTCGGGGGAGTTGGAATGGCGAGGGAAACTGCATATCGGGACACCGCGCCAACCACACCGCCGCAGCCCAAAGCCACGACAATGACCATCTGCGCTCGACGTTGACGCACTCTCTGGTCGGCCTCCCTCTCGCGACTGCCCCGGTCCTCCTCGGTGCCCAGACGATCTCGATTAGGGATGTTCGTCACAATGCGCTCCATATTTCTCACCGATTATTCGGCTTCCGCCGTAGTGAGCCACCGCCGTATGTCGGAACAACCCTGCGATACGAGCACGAGAGCTGCGCAAGCATGTCGCACATCGCACCAACCTCGATTGCGGCGCTAGTGTTGGCGGTATTCGCCATGGCGGACTGATCGAAGACGTGGGGGTGGAAGATGTCATTCGACGAGGACGCAGTTCGTATCACGGTATTTCTCAGCGAAGACGACCGATATCATCACCACGGTCTCCACGAAGTGCTCTTGAACCGAGCATTGGAGATTGGCATTGTGGGCGCTTCAGTCTGGCGAGGCATCGAGGGATTCGGACCTTCAGGTCGCGTGCGAACCGCCCGTTTCCCCGACGCGAATACTGGCCTTCCGCTCGTCGTCGAGGTAATCGATACTGATGAGCACGTCGATGAGTTCTTACGCGCGGTGAGTGAACTCGCGCCCGGTTCGCTCGTCACCAGAGAAACGGTGCGTTTGTCAAGGATGTCCTCATCCGTTGGCCCATAGACATTGATCGGCGTCTCGAGGGTCACCGAGACAACCCGTACCCGAGAGACGCGGCCGCCTCGATCTCCAAAAGCCGATTGTATTTCGCGGTTCGCTCCCCTCGGGCAGGTGCTCCGCTTTTCAGGTGGCCGCATCCTGACCCCACGGCGAGATCGGCAATGAACGTGTCCTCCGTCTCGCCCGAGCGATGTGACACGAACTGTCCCCACCCAGCCTCTCGACACATCCGCATTGCTTCTAGTGTCTCGCTCACCGTGCCGATTTGATTGACCTTGATGAGCGCAGCGTTGGCGATATTTTCCTTGATAGCATCCGCTATGATTACGGGGTTCGTGCACAAGATGTCGTCCCCGACGAGTTCCAGCCTGTCGCCAAGGCGGGCGTTGAGTTCTCGCCATCCATCCCAATCGGACTCGGCAAGCCCGTCTTCGAGCAGCCACACCGGAAACGCCTCCACCAGTTCCTCGTACCAGGTGACCATGTCCACGCTCGAGAGTGACTCGCCCGCGACGTGGTATCTGCCGTCTCGATAAAACTCGCTTGACGCGGGATCCATTGCAATGGCGACGCCGCTTCGGTCCGCTCGATATCCCGCATCCTCAATGGCTCGAACCAGCAGTCGAAGTACACGCTCCGGTTGATCGATGGGCGGCGCAAAGCCCCCCTCGTCACCGAGCCCCGTCTGGGAAAACTCGTCAGAGAGTATTCCCCTCAACTTTCCATAAATCTCCGAACCAGCGCGCAACGCTTCAGCCATCGAAGGTGCCCCGAGCGGTGCGATCATGAACTCTTGAAAATCCAGCGAGTTCAGAGCGTGTACGCCACCGTTCACGACATTGAAGTGCGGGACGGGAAGCGTGGCGGTGGTCGTAGCGGGGCGGAGGAACTCCCAGAGTTGCACCCCCTCAGACCACGCGAACGCTCTGGCGGCGGCGATCGAGACTCCAACAATGGCATTCGCTCCGAGCCGTGACTTGTTGACGGTCCCGTCGAGATCGATGAGTGCTTGATCGAGCTCATCCAGATTCGTGAACACCCGACCAACGAGTGCGTCGGCAATGTCAGTGTTCACATGCCCGACCGCCTTGAGTACTCCGGCTCCGCCGTAGCGGTGTTCATCTCCGTCTCGCAGTTCAACTGTCTCACGGGTGCCTGTCGACGCGCCGGACGGGACACCGGCGCGGGCGACGGTGCCGTCGCTCAGCGTCAAGGTCACGGCCAACGTGGGTCGACTCCTGGAATCGAGTATTTCGATCGCTCGGAGGGCTCTTACGGTCTTTTCCATTAGCTATTCGCCTTTCGTCTTTGTGGCTCGATTGATGCCGCCGGGCCGCGAGCATTCGCCCGCCCGACGTCGAGGTGCATCCAAGAACCCTGATTAAATAGGGTTTGGGAGTTGAGGGAACTCATTGGGCAAGGGTCCCTGTAATCCGAACCCACAAAGCGAGGTTCGACTGGCATCTAGATCACCAACACGGGACAGGGATGCGAGCGAATAAGGGCTTCCAGAGAACGCCCCACACCGCGGTGCATGATTTGATCCCGCCCGTGAGTGCCTACCACCACCAGATCGAACCCGTGCTCCAGCGCAAAAGTCGCCAGAGCATCAGCCGGGTTGTCATGGTAGATCACATGCGAAATCGGCGGATCGTCCCCCCCATTGATTAGCTGCACTGAACTCAGTGTCTCGGTGAGTCGCGCTCGCTCTTCCTCCAACATAGCGAGCCGCTCTTCATCGGTTCCCGTGTGGGCGCGAGGCGTGACCACCGTGAGAACGTGAACTTCACCACCTAGATCCGAGGCCAACGACCGCGCTATTCGCAATGCGTAACGCGCCTCGCTCGAACCATCAAAGCCCACGAGCAACCTGCGAAACACGCCGCTCCGTGACTCACTCGTACTGAAATTCTCCGTCATCATTTCTCCCATCTCATCGAATCGCTGCCACCACCGCGAAGATGGCGAGCAGAGCCACGAGCATGTACGCCACATAGGCGTTGAGGCGCCCCGACTGCAGTCGCTTAGCGATCCTAGAGACGCCTACTACGGCTTGTCGCAGCGGGCCATATATATATGTCTCCACCGGCTCCACTACGACCACGCGCGTCTGAACCCGTAATGCCTTCGAAGATTCAACGGACCCCTCCCCCTCGTACGTCGATACCGTCTTCGATACGCCGAGAACGTTGGCGAGAACGTGACGAAGGGGATTGGCAAATCCAAACGCGGTATAGTCCGACGGACCCCTTACGCCAGCAGTGGCGGATCGCCATGGCGGCACGCGACGCGTTCGAAGGAATCTTCCGCGCGAGAACAGCAACGTGGCAAGAAAGACAGCCAGGATGGCGATCGGCAGGATGACCCACAGCCACGATGGAGAAAGAATCGAAAATCCGGCGAAGACCGGCTGAAGCACCCACGGAGACGTCGTCGCCCCGAGCGTGATCGCCCTCGGCACGATGGGGATGAGACCGCTCGCTATGTAGCGAACCTCCAACGGACTGAACGCAGCACCCAGCGAGCACCCCAGGAGAAGGATCATCAGCCCTACCTTGTTGAGGATCCCGTGCTCACGGTGCCGTTCAAGCGCTGTCGGCGTTTTGCCGAGGAAGGTGAATGCCAGCACCCGCAAGAACACGAGCGCCGCCAGTCCCGTCGTCAAAGCGACGAGCGCGGCCGCGATCGCAAGCCCGAGTCGAAGTGGGAGATCGATGACCCGAAACTGCTGCATGAGCGCTTCGAGAATGAACCATTCCGACGCGAATCCAATGGTCGGAGGTAATCCCGCGAGGGCGAGTGCGCCAGCACCAAACGTCGCGCCGCTCCAGGGCATACGTCGACCGACCCCCCGGAGACGATCAAGATCGTCCGAGCCCTCGACGGCTTCCACGTTGGCGAGTGACACAAAGAGCGCCGATTTGGCGACGGCATGAGCGCAGGTCTGGAGCGTCGCTGCGAGCAGGCCCAGTGCGATGAGCGCGCGCGAATGGATGGCGCTGCCCGTCAGAGCGAGACCGTAGGCGGTGAGAATGAGGCCGGCGTTCTCAATGCTCGAGTACGCCACAACCCGTGCCAGACCCGACTGCACGCCCGCGAAGGTAATGCCGAGCAACGCCGTCACCCCGCCACAGAGCAGCACGCCGATGACGAGCCACTCAGGTGGACCTCGCAGAATGCTCAAGAACCGCCACAGTCCGTAGACGCCGACGTTGGCAGCGACGCCCGCCATCGCGGCGCGCGCCGGGCCTGGGGCTGCGGGGTACCCTCGAGGAATCCACACTTGGAACGGCACGACGCCGAGCTTGGCCCCGAAGCCGACTATGACGAACACCCAGGTCACGTCCAGGAGCGCACCGGGAGCGACCGCGGACCAACTCGCCAACTCGAGGCTGCCGGTTCGACCCGCGAGCATCAAGAAGCCGAGCAGCAACGCGGCGCCGCCAAATTTGCCCATGCCCACGGTCGACCACGCGGCGCCCGTTTGATTCGGCGAAGAGCGCGTGACCGATGTCAAGACATAGAACGAAAGGGTGAGCAGTTCCCACGAAAAGAGAAAGAGAAAGGCGTTTGAGGCGCACAGGATCACCGCTACAGAGGCGAGCAGCAGCAGATATCCGATGGCCGACCCGCGATGGTATTCCCTGCTTCTCGGCATCACCCAGGAAACGAAGCAAGCGGAAATCGCAACGGAAAGCCCAAACAGCAACGTGAGAAACAGCCCGGAAAGCTGGTCGATCCGCAGCGCGTGAAGACCGGAGCCGGACAGGAGAGTGACATTCACAGTGACCGGACGAGACGAGGTCGCACGAATTCCGAGGGCGAAGAGACAGGCGCTTCCGACGAGCCCGAGGAGATACGGCAGCGAACGTACCGCCCTGTTCGTGACGCCAAAGACGGCATCAATCACGGTACCGACGAGGAAGCAAGCCAGAGCAATCTCAATGAGGTCTCTGCTCACGTCACTTCCCTTCCCCATGTCGTCGTCGTTTCCGGTTCGGCCATCGCATTGACGTGTTGCATCGGACGAGGCAGAAGATTGACCGCCATCAACAGTCCGTGAAGCAAACCGAATGGCGACGCCGGCGAACCCGGTACGAAGACATCAACGTCGAGCACCGACGCGATACCTTCGCGGGTGACGTAACCGTTCGTGATCAGTCCACCGCTGATCGCTTCGACCCCGGCGGCGAGCACCACCTTGGGGTACGGCATGACTTCAAACGTATGCAGTAGTGATTCGGTCATCCCCGTCGAGCCCGCTCCTGTCACCAGAAGCACGTCCGCGTGCCGGGGACTGGCCGTGAAGTAGATGCCCAGCCGCTGCACGTCGTAGACCGGGTTCGTCAGTGCCGCAACTTCCCACTCGTCAGAGCCATCCGAACCCGCATCGACGTGGCGAACATGAATTGACCGGCGGAGTGTTTTCACGCGACGCGCCAGAGAGTCACGAACCGCGTCAACAGTGGCGTCGCTCTCTTCCAAAGAAGGAACAACGAGGCTGCGGCGGCGCAGATCCGAGGTGGCGAACGACTCGGCAAATCTGAAGACCTGAGGAGCCTTGGTCACGCATCGACCGCAAAGAATGCATTTCCCTTGGTCCAATCGAATTTTCTCGCCTTCAACGGTGATGGCTCGGGTAGGGCAGACGATCATGACATCCTCCGTCACCTGGGCCGCCCTGTCGGGATTCACCTCAATGGTTCCTCGAAAGCCCGCGCCATAGCCGTCTGGCTTATAGGGATAGCGCGAGGTCACGATCCCATTGCGCAGTCCGCGCGGTATCCACGGCATCAGCCAGCCACCCCCGCTATAGAAAGACCAAAGCTCGCCTCGATGAACGCGAAGTCAGTCAGGATGTCCTTGGGAAAGGCAAGTGGGAACATCGCGAGGTTATGGAACGACGCCGAGCGCGGTTTCACCCTTGTGAGGACGCCATCGCGGACTTGCACCCACGTCAAGATCTCGCCCTGCGGCGCTTCCGACCAGCCGAGCGCGTCGCCACTCACGTTTGAGACGGGCGTGAACCACTTTTCGTCAGGAGGACCGCCAAACTCGTTGAGTTCTTCCACCGCTCGTCGAATGAGTCCGAATGCCCCAACGATCTCTTGGAGCCGCACCCTCTGTCGAGCGAGCGCGTCGCCCTCGCCGAGAGCATCAAGGAGCCCGTGACCGAGTCGTCCGTACGCCGCATAGGGGCGCGCGAAGCGAACGTCCTCGAGCATGCCCGAACCGCGCGCCACGGGACCGAGCGCGCCGTAGTCGCGCACGGTCTCGGGCGACAAAACGCCCGTACCACGTAGTCGATCGAGAAACGATGGGGTACCCATCAAAAGCTTGGTATCAGCCGCCAACTCCGCTTCGATGTTGTCGAGTTCTAACAACAGATGAGAGGCGGACATCGCTGGTGGTCCACTCACCCCTCCGACTACCACCACACCGCGACCGAATCGGCCACCGCAGAGCCTCGCGCGAAGTCGCTGGACTCGTTCCTTATGCAACGAGAAACGTGAGAATGCCACCGCCTGTCCAGCCGCCTCCACGTGTCGAATGACGGTATCGAGGTGGTTGGCGATGCGCTCGAGCTCGGCATGCAAGACGCGAACGAATCCTGCCTGCATAGGTATCGTCAGGTCCGCAATTCGTTCGACGGCTCCGCAGTATGCCAGCGCGTGAGCGATGGACGCCACGCCTTCGTACCGTTCGGCCAGGAGGACTCCGTCTGCAACGCTCAGGCCTTCGAAGGCCTTCTCGACGCCGCGGTGCTTGTACGACACCCGAAGGTTCAAGGACGGTATGTCCTCGCCCGGAGTCTCCACGAGGTACTCCACCGACTCGAACACGCCAGAGCGCACGGGACCGTAGGACATAGTGAAGACACCTTCACCGCTCAGCCGTGTGATCGGGGCCGTTGGATCGAGCGTCACGAACGGTAGCGGCACGTCCGATCCCGGTCTCGGCCGAGCGGTCCCGGGCGCGAGTGGCAACACGAGTGGTTCCAGCGGATAACTTCCCGACACCGCGAGTCCGAAGAGATCGAAGATCTCGCGCTCGTACCAATGCGCGGAAGGTATGGAGGGCGTGAGGGACGGGTACTGCCGCGTTCCCTCAGGCAGTATCGTTCGCTCGACGATCAGCGAGCCGTGCTGGCTGAGCACTGCTAGCAACTGAGTCCGAGGCCCCTGGGCGCTCGCCATCAGCCCGGCAAAGCGAGCGCCAGCTTCGACGTGCGATCGCACCTTTGCAGCGAAAGGCTCGGAGGACAGTGACACCGTCGCGGACGCGTCCATCATCGACTCCCTCGCAGCTCTGCCGCTGCGCGGTCAAGTAGGTGAACCAATGGGGTTGGGGGATGAACGCCCAATATCAGTAGCGCTACGAGTCCGACAATCATCGAGGCCACGATCCAATTGCTGACCTCACCTTTGTTAACGACAATGACTCCCCCGCTGAAGAGCGAAGCCGAAGGATCCTCGCTCAGCATCGTCTCGGTGGTAAACCACGAAAGTCCGAAAAACGCGACGATCACGAGCACCACGAAGATTGCCACGATGACATCGCGTGGTTGCGACAGTCCCCCGTACACGATGTCGAACTCACTTCGAAAGATGCCAAACGGTGGCATGGCCGACAGGGCAAGGACCGCGAGCACGAGCATCGGTCCACTCCAAGGAAGGGCTCCAACCCCGCCACGTATCTTCGTCATGTCTTTAGTGCCGAATTTCCGTACCACCGAACCGACCCCAAAGAAGGCCGTGCTCTTCGCCGCCGCATGAGCCAGCACTTGGAGCAGCACTCCCACCACCGCGATGGTGGCGCTGAAGCTCATACCAATGGCGAGGATGCCCATGTGCTCGACACTCGAATACGCCAAAAGGCGCTTCATGTCTCGCTGACTGAGCAGGTAGAGCGCCGCCAAGAGTAGTGTTGCGACCCCAAAGATGAGCAGAACGCTCCTGGGAAAACTCGGACCGAGCGAAAGAACAGCGATCTGAAAGAACCGGAGAATGGCGTAAAAGCTCACGGCGAGGAGTGCACCCGACAGTAAGGCGGAGACGGGCGTCGGCGCTTCCGAGTGAGCGTCGGGCAGCCAGGTATGAACAGGAAAGAGACCCATTTTCGTGCCGTAGCCCAGGACCGCGAGCCCAAAGGCAAATCGCACGACTTTCGGGTCATAGTGCGCCGCTCCTGACAGCAATGTCGTATACGAGAGGCTGTAGGACGCGCCGTGCAGCCGGGTGCCGGCGTAGTACATCATGATGGTCCCAAAGAGAGCGATGCCGAGACCCAACGAAGCGAGCAGGACATACTTCCACGCCGCCTCGGACGCTCCCTCCGTGTCATCGATCGCCACGAGCAATGCGGAAATGACGGTCGTTATCTCGATCGCAACCCACAGCAACGCGAGACCATTGACTAGCGGCACGACGATCAAGGTCCAGCAGAAGAGATTGAAGCCCGCGTAAAAGCGTCGACCGTATCGGTGAGCCTTGGCTCCTTCCCCGAGCGAGAGATAGCCCTTGGCGAAGATACTCGTCGTCATGTACAGGAACGTCACCACGAGAAGAAACACCTGGGAGAGCGCGTCCACGCGAAGGGGGCTTCCCGCCGTCACAATCTCGTGCGACGTGCGCGGCAGCAAAATCAGCGCTACTGAGAACGTTGCCGTGGCAACGATCATTGTCAGATACTGGGAGAACCTCACTGGCGCGACCCACGTGACCAGAGCCGTAGCAAAAGGAAGGCACACCAGCATGATCACGAGGGTCGACATGGTCAGCCTCGTAACCGATCGAAATCGGAAGTGGACAGTGTTGCGTTTCGGGCATGATGCACGCGCATGATGACCCCAAAGACCACCACCGCGACGAGAAGATCAAAGAGAAACGCGATATCAACGATGAGTGGAAGGCCCGAGGCGACAACAAGACTCGCCACTGAGACCCCGTTCTCCAGTGAGAAGAATCCGATCGCTTGGGACACCACATCGGAACGAAGAATGATCAGTACGAACGCGACGAGCACAATGGCGCAGGCGATCGCTAACGACGAGGTAGGAAGCGATGACGAATTCACGTGCATTGAACCGACGGCGAAGAATCCAAAAGCCGCTACTACCAGTGCGATCAAAATGGCACTGGCGACCCCAAGCACCGAACTGCCCGCGAGATCGGTATCAGCGTCGCGTAGGAGTCGCAGGATGAGCGCCGGAACAATTACGACCTTCAGTACCAACGACAGCGCGGCGAGAACATACAGCTCGTCGATGTGTCTTGACGCGGCGACGTACGCCGCGAGACCAGTGACAACGAGCGACTGGAATGCGTAGAGTCGAACCTGGGAGCGCAACATCGGTGCGCGGAGCATGGCGAACTCGGTAAGCAACGCCAACACCGCCAACACCGCCGCCACGCCATCGTATGTAGAAGGAACCATCATCCTCCTCCAACGTAGAAGACGAGCACTGAAAGTACCGCGAGCAAGAACGCACTCGCGATGAATTCGGTAATCTTGAAGAGACGAAGTTTCGAAAACGAGTTATCGATAATGGCGAAGACGAGTCCCAGCGCGATGGCCTTGCCGAGGAGGGCCACCACCGCGAGAAGCACCGAACTCCACTTTCCGGTAGACGCCAGGCCCCAGGGTGCGAGAAACACATTTATAAGGATCGTGTAGAGAATGAGTTGCTTCATGGTTGATCCCCACTTCAACAGTGCGAGTGGCGGACCGGAGTGCTCGAGCGTGCGCGCTTCATCGATCATTCCAAACTCGAGGGTTCCGGAGTGCGTCTCCACTGGAATACGACCGGTGTCTACCAACACGACCAGAAAGAAAGCGACCACCGCAAGCACGTGGCTCGGACGCACCATCTGCGATGTCGAGGACCGAATCGTTGCCGACAACGCGTATGGAAGGTCAGTGTGCGTGATGAGTGCGACGGCGAAAATCACGAACAAGATCGTCGGCTCGATGAGTGCGCCAAACGTCATCGCACGGCTCGACCCCAGTTGCGCGTAGGGCGCACCGGACTCAGCTCCAGACAGCGCTATCGAAAAACCGGCCAGCGCGAGAATGAATCCGCCACCAAGGATGTCGCCGCTAAATCCCAGCGGCAGGGGAAACGTGGTGAGGACTGGAATCAGCAATGGAACCGTGAGGTAGCAGGCGAACGCAACGATCGGACCTGCGAGAAAGACCCAGCTCGAGTCGTTGGTGACCAACGTCTCCTTGGAGAAGAACTTTGCGATGTCGTAGTACGGCTGGAGTATCCGGGGTCCGCGACGACCCTGCAACCGACCTTCGGCATGCGCGATGACCCCGCTCACGAGCGGAGCGCCAAGCAAGATCGTCAGGACCTGGATTGCCTGAACGCCATACGGCGACACAATCTCTGATCCCATACATCTGCCTCCACGCGATATTGAATCTCGTAGAAGCCATTAGCCCCGATGGGAGCGGTCGCGGCCTTCGCCTGTCGGGGCCTCATCCGACACCTAGAAGCATATCTGATTCCAGACCCGCATGGCCGCATTTGCTATCGCCAGCCGCTTCGTTTACTCGCGACGAACTTGAACATCTCTCCTTGATTCGAGATCGACAAAAGCGCGTTTCCTGATTCGTGTTGGTATGCCCAAAATCAAGGCCATCAAATCCGTGATTGACATTTTCGAGCGCGCGACAGCACGCACGTGCTCTTCGCGCGATTCGATCATCCGGGCTCGACGACAGGTATTTCCTCTCGACTCTGGCTCCTCAATCAGCAGGCACGATCGCGAGGGGGCAGCGTGCATGGCGAACGCAGTACGTCACAATCGAAGAGCCGGGCGCGTGGAAGAGATGATGACTACGAGACGAGCCAATAACGAGGAGTCCGGCGCCGGTCGAACTCGCTACCAATATCTCGCCAGCGAAACCCTCTCGGACCTCAGCGACGACATCGGCCTCATGATCTTGCGCGAACGCGACCGCTTCGTCAACTATTGATTGGCCCCGGGCCACGTCTTCGTCATTAGGGTATGGCATCTCCGTGGGTAGTCGGCCGACGATGCAGTGAATCACGGACAACGAGGATGCTGATGAATGGAACGTGTCAATCGCCCACTGAAGGGGTGCCCCGAAATCCTTTTCGCTTATGCCGACGATGATTCGCATGTCCGCGGCGACCTCCTCGATACAACTCATTGAACCGTCGCCAGAGTAACTCTGATGGATTATTACTACACGATCGAACGATATCGATTCGACGAGAACACTGCGCATGATCAGTCACACTCGTACATCGATGATGCGGAAACTACTGGATATTCACGCTGAGCATCTTCGTATCAGCGGATCGTCAAGCGCCACTTGCCGTGGAAACTACTGGATAAACGTTGTCATTCGATTCTCGCAAAGTGAGGGTCGTCGATCCTTGTTCGCTCATCGCTACAGTGATAAACCAGCCCTGAGTCGTCAACAGGATGGCTCTTAACTATTGGGGGTTGCATGTCTCAATCCATTGAACAGTCAATGCAAGGTCGATCGGTTTCAACGCTTGCGGATCCGGGAGCCTGGGCGGTGACTGCGTTTGCGACGACATCATTCATGCTGGGCATGTACAACGCCCATCTGTTGAGCGCCGGCGGAGCTGCGATCGTCATTCCGGTCGCGTTTTTCTTCGGTGGCCTGATACAGATCATCGTTGCAGTTCTCGAAGTGGCACGCGGCAATGTGTTCGGCGCCGTTGTATTCGGCACGTACGGTCCCTTCTGGGTCATCTACGGCTTCATTGCCCAGCACTACGCAGGTGTACTGGCGCCCGCGTCGGTCGGAAGTGCGATCGCGTTGTTTCTCGCTGTGTTCGCGGTGCTCACGTTCTACTTCTTTATCGCTTCACTTAAGACTGATTTCATACTCGTGTTGGTATTCGCTTTAATTTTCATCGGTCTCGTGCTACTAGCAGTCGGCGCAGGTTCAGGCCACGTCGTGTGGACCAAGGCTGGAGGCTGGGTTACCCTCGCCTTCGCTGTGCTCGCTTGGTATCACGCAGCCGGAGACGTCATCGCACACACCTTCGGTCGCACTGTACTTCCCATGGGTAAGTTGAAGTAGAGGGGGCATGCAATTGGGGCAGCCACAGTTGATGAAATGAGGGCTGCGCAAATTTCACCGGTGGCGTCCGGCAGGCCTCGTTTGGGCGCCACCGGTGTTGGTCGCCGTATGTGCTGCGGTCGCCACGCAAAATTGGCGCGACGTGATCCGCACTCGAACGGATTCACGCTGGGGCGGCGCGTGGCGGGACTGCGGCTCCAACATTTTCGACGGCCTGGCGTCGCGAATGTCATCGCTTGCAACCACGATCCGAGCGTGATGGCAAACCTAAAGACGGCGTTGTTGTCGGTTTAGACACGGCGGTTTCAGGGAGTCAGCGCAACGGTCCTGTGAATCAACAACGATGAGTTGATCGATCAGGAGGTTGACATGGGTGGTCCCCGTTTGACGCAGCGACAGAAGGAGACGACGTTTCGCTTGCGAGCGGAGGGGGGTCTACTTAAAGGACATTGCCCATCAGCTCGACTGCGACATTTCCTTGGTGTCACTACTCGTCCGCTCGAGGCGCAGTGCGGTTGGCGTGGCTGATCCCTGGACACCTAGAGCGGGCCGGCTGAGCGTCGACGAACGCGAACAGATTCTCGTCGGTCTGGCCCAGGGCGAGTCGCTCAGTGCAATCGCCCGGTCGCTTCGTCGGTCACCATCGACCGTGTCACGGGAGGTCAAGGCCAACGGGGGCCCGAAGAATTACTTGGTGTGGAGGTCCCATCACCGAGCCAGGGACCAGACCCGACGGCCCAAACCCGCGAAACTCTGTCGCGGTCCGCTACTTAATGAGGTCACGAAGCGCTTGGGCCAACTCTGGTCACCCCAGGAGATCTCGGAGCGCTTAGTTTTGACTATCCCGACGACCTCGAGATGTGCGGGGACCCCTGTTAGTGGTCACTTGGCTCACTAATTGGGGTCCCCGCAGCCTGACGTATCTAACACCTTGTTGGGGCTCCACGAGGACAACGGACCGAGCGAAGTGAGCTCGACTACCCCCACTTTCTAAGATCCGCCGGCAATCCCTGCCAGCACTTCGCATCGCTACCGACCACATTGTGACTTTGTTCCCTAGTGACCCGGAGTCAACATATTTACACTTATCGATGTATTGGCGGCACGCTCTAATCACGCCAATTCAGTGCGAACCAGGAGGCCCGTCATGGATGGTGGCACGGTACGATCCGAGCAGGACGTCATCGAGATGTCGGTCATCGAGACGTTTACCGACCCGACGGAGGAGTGGGCCACCTCGGACGGCGGCCCGGGCCACGGCTCGACCCGAAGCCCTAACGACTTCCGAGGACTTCGAGGGTTTCACCCCGGGTGGTTTGGCGCCGTCATGGGTACTGCGATCATCGGCGTGGCTGCGTCACTGAATCCTGGGCACGTTGGCGCGCTCGCGAGTTCGGCGCGGGTGTTCGCCCAGACGATGTCGATCCTCGCAATCATCCTCGCGGCTGCTCTCGCTGTCCCGTATCTCGGTCGCTTCATCCTCCACGGCGACGCGGCCCTAGCGGACCTGCGCGATCCGTCAACGGGCGCGCTCTATGGCACGTTGCCCGGTGGCATTCTGGTCCTCGCGGCGACGTTCGCCGTCGTCGGTGGTACGTGGTTCTCGCCGACGACCGTCCAGGGAGTCGTATCGGGGCTGGACTGGGTCGGAATACCCCTCGCCTTCGCCACCAGCATCGTCTTCGCGTATCTATTGTTTCTACGTTCAGAAATCGTTCCCGAAGCAGTTAACGGGAGCTGGTTCATCCCACCCGTGGTGAATATCGTCGTGCCTCTCGTACTGCTGCCCTTGGTTCCCGGAGCCTCCGCCACCACGGCACGAACCCTGCTGTTAATGTCCTACGGTTTTTGGGGGATGGGATTCATCCTCTACCTGCTGATCCTCACCATGCTCCACCAGCGTCTCGTGTTGCACCCCCTGCCCCGTGCCGGACTCGCGCCCTCGTTGTGGATTGGCCTCGGTCCGATCGGCGTCGGAGCGCTGGCACTGGTGAAGATGGCCGCGGCGAGCGCGGCCCTGGTCGGCCCGCTAGCACCCAGTGTCGAACTAGCCTCGAAGCTCGTCGCCACGATGCTCTGGGGATTCGGTGTCTGGTGGCTCATCGCGGCCTCGCTCCTGCTCGTGCACTACCTACGCTCGGGACCGCTGCCCTTTGGTATCGGCTGGTGGGGCTTCACGTTCCCGCTGGGAGCCTTCACAGTGGCGACACTGTCCCTCGCCAGTGCTTGGGACCTCGGCAGTCTGCAATGGATCGGCGCCGGACTTTTCGTTCTCCTGTTCTGCTTCTGGCTCGTCGTCGCTTCGCGGACCATTTGGGGACTGAGAACCGGGGCCTTCGCCCGCGCGCCACTAGCCCCAATACCGTTTACTTAAGGTCTGAGGTAGTATTCTGGGGATATGCCACGCGCGGGGTGGGTGAAGCCAGAGACCGATCAGCGCCTGTCCGATCACATCTCCATCGGCGTGCTGACCCGGG
>JAJXXA010000057.1 GCA_021781335.1 Actinomycetes bacterium | reverse complement strand
CGCCACACACGATGACTGCGTCGCTTCGAGCGAGTGCGGTGCGAAATGCGAGAACGATTCGTTCGTGATTGTCACCGACGTGCTGATGGAAATGCGACGTGATCCCATTCGCCGCCAGTTGCTCGCCAAGCCACTGTGAATTGGTGTCAGGGATCTGCCCGAGCAATAATTCGGTTCCGACCGCAACGATTTCAACGCGCACTGAATTTCCTTCGTCCGTCGATGTAGTAGCGCCAGCCCGTATAAAGGGTCATCACCGTCGCCACCCAGATGGTGACCACGCCGATCCACTGGTGATGCGCGGTCCACGGGATCACGCAAAAGGCGATCGCCCAGTCCTGGACGAACGTCTTCCATTTGGCGATCTGGCTCGCCGGGATCGAGATGCCACGCCGCGCCATCTTGCTGCGATACGCGCTCATCCACACCTCGCGCAACGTGATGATGACCGCGGGCACGATGAAGCTCTTTAGACCGTGTGGACGCGAGATGACCAGCGCGTAGAGTCCCCCGAGGACGATCACCTTGTCGGCGAGCGGATCGAGAAAAGCGCCAGAGGTGGTGGTGCCGTGGCGACGGGCAACGATGCCATCGAAATAATCTGACGCCGCCGCCAGAAATCCGACGAGTGTCGTCCACCACGAAATACGGTTCACCACGATCATGTAGATGAACACCGGCGCGACGAGCAGGCGAAACGCGGTCATGAGGTTGGCGGGTGTCAGCAGCGCAGTCTCACCGTAGGTGCGGTCGTCAGTCTTCATACCGCCACCGCCTCCAGATCCGTACCGTGACTCGCCACGATCTCACACTCCACCATGCTTCCCACGTCAAGGGCGGGGTCCACCATGACGATGCCATCGATTTCGGGGCACTCTCGGACACTACGTCCAACGCCGGGGGCGTCGATCAAGAGCCGCTGGCGAGTACCGACCAACGCATCGCGACGACGCGCGGTGATGCTGTCTTGGAGTTCGCTGACCTCTCGAAGGCGCTCGAGGGCGAGCTCGTGGGGGACCTGGCCCTCGAGATCGTTCGCGTAGGTGCCGTCTTCGCGCGAAAAAGTGAAGAAGCCAGCCCAGTCGAGCTGCGCGGCCTCGATGAACTCGAGCAGTTCACGTTGGTCGTCCTCGGTTTCGCCGGGGTACCCGAGAATGAAGGACGAGCGAAACGTCGCGTCGCCATCGCGCGAACGGATCGCTTCGATGCGCTCAAGGAAGCGCGTCGAGTCACCCCAACGTCGCATCGCGCGCAACATCCGCCTCGACGCGTGTTGGAGCGAGAGATCGAAATACGAGACGCCCGTGGCGAGGATCGCATCGATGAGACCGCTCGTGAGTCCCGAGGGGTAGAGGTACAGCAACCTGACGCGCTCGATCTCTCGACTGAGCGTGTTGGTGAGCTCGATCAGCGGTTGCGAGCCACCTTCGTCGAGCACCTCGACTGCTTCGCCGAGTGCCCCTCGTCGCCGGTCGTGACCCCAGCTCGCGAGGTCCTGGGCGATGAGCACGATCTCCTTGACACCACCTTCGGCCAATGCGCGCGCTTCACCGAGAATCTCTTGGACCGAACGAGAGCGCTGGTCTCCACGAAAACTCGGGATGGCGCAGAACCCGCAGCGCCGATCGCATCCTTCGGCGATTTTCACGTACGCCCAGGGCGACGACGTCTTCGGTCGAGGCAGATTCAACAAGTCGAACGCGAGTGCCGGACGCTTTCGAAGGGTCACCGGGGTCGTGGCGACGCCGCTCGTGAGCGTGAGACTCTCGCCAAACCCGGCCACGAGATCGACCTCGGGCAAGGCCGAGGACAACTCGTCGCCGTAGCGCTCGGCCATGCAACCAGTCACCACCAGTCGCGCACCCTCGCGTTTCTGATCAGCCAACTCGAGCACTGTCTCGATCGATTCCTCGCGGGCGGCTTCAATGAATGCGCACGTGTTGGCGACAACGAGGTCGGCCTGGGCGGCGCTCGGCGCGACGTCGTATCCCTGGGACTCGAGGAGTCCCGCCAATTTCTCCGAGTCCACATGGTTCTTGGGGCACCCGAGCGTCTCGATCCAGTACCGCAAGAACGTCTCCTCTATACGTGTCAACACCGAGCGCACAGCGCTCGGTGTTGATGGCGGAGAGGGAGGGATTTGAACCCTCGGGCCCACTTTCGCAGGCCGCATTCTTAGCAGGAATGTGGTTTAAACCGAACTCACCCACCTCTCCCAGCACGCTCATACTAGTAAAGCGTGGGCTCCTTGGGAAACTCGAGGATCCACGAGTGCTGCGCAGTGGCGCCTCGAGGGGCCCGTCGCGGTCAGACATCAACAAATTGGCGGGCGTTACACTGGAAAATCGCCGCGACCTCGTGAGCGATTGAAGAAGGGATCTACATGCGACACCTCCGACTCGCCCTCGCTGGCCTCATGGGCGCCACCACACTCACGGCGGTCACTCTGAGCTCACCAGTGCTCGCGAACGCCGCCGGCACGCCCTCACTCGCCACCTGCAAGACAACCATCTCATCCCACGAATACACCAAGGGCAAACTCACCGTCGCCACGGATAATCCGGTCTACACCCCGTGGTTCGTCAACAACTCACCAAGTAACGGCAAAGGGTACGAGTCAGCGGTCGTCTACGCCATCGCCAAGGTTCTCGGCATCGCCAAATCGGATGTCACCTGGGTGACCGAGCCGTTCGACAACAGCTACACCCCCGGACCCAAGCCGTTCGACTTCGACATCAACGAGATCTCCTACACCGCCGCGCGCGCCAAGGCGGTCACCTTCTCGAACAGTTACTACGACGTCCAGCAATCCATCGTCGCGCTGAAGAACAGCAAGATCGCGAAGGACCACTCGCCGAGCCAGTTGAAGAACTACCTCTACGGGGACCAGATCGGCACGACGGGCCTCGCGTACATCAACAACTACATCAAGCCCACGAAGCCCGCGCGCGTGTACTCGACCCTCGACCAAGCCGTCCTCGCCTTGCAGACCGGTCAGATCGACGCCATCGTCATCGACACCCCGACCGGTCAGTACATGGCCTCCTCGCAGATCGTCAACGCGAAGAAGAAACTGATCGCCACCCAGGTGGGACAGTTCCCGAGCGTCGGCGAACACTACGGACTTCTCTTCACGAAAAACAACGCCATGGTCGGGTGCATAAACACCGCACTGGCGACGCTTAAGTCCAACGGCACACTCGCGTCACTTCAAAAGAAGTGGCTCGGGATCTACACCAGCGTGCCCACGATAAAGCCGTAGAAATCGTGACGCTCGATCCCGACGTTGCATCGTCGGACGCGACACCCAACCTCTTCGCCCCCCGCCGGAGCCGACTCTTGTCGGGTCGTCGTGGCCTGGTCGCGGCGAGCGTCTCGAGCATCATTGTCTTCGGCGCCCTGTTCGCAGTGCTCTTCGCCACCTCGGGGGGCGCGACGCTGCGTGCAGATTTCTTCAGTCCCCACCAGATGTGGCTCGCCTGGACCGGCGACCCCCGTTTAGGCCTTCTCGCCATTCGTGACGGCATCTTCACCAACGTGTGGATGTTCTTATTGAGTGAAGTGCTGGTGCTGAGCTTCGGACTGGTCATTGCCTGGATACGGATCACCCAAAGTTCGGTCTTGTTGCCCTTTCGAATGATGGCGACTGCGTACACCGACACCTTTCGCGGTGTTCCGTTGCTACTCGTCGTGATGATGGTCGGTTACGGACTACCTATCCTCAATTTCGGCTTCCTCTCACGACAGTCACCCGCGGTCTATGGCGTGATGGCCCTCACGCTCACGTACAGTTCCTACGTCGCTGAAGTGATCCGCGCTGGCATCTTCTCGGTGCCCAACGGTCAGCTGCTCGCCGCTCGATCGCTCGGGCTCACGCAGGCCTCGACCATGCGCCTCGTCATATTGCCCCAAGCGATTCGAACGGTGATCCCGCCACTGCTGAACGATTTCATCTCTCTACAAAAGGACACGGCACTCGTTTCAGTGCTCGGTGCGGTCGAAGTCACCCGGGCCGCCCAGATATTCCAGTCGACGGTCTTTAACGAGAGTGGTCTCGTCGTAGCGGCGATGTTCTTCTTGGTACTGACGATTCCTATGACCCGCTACACCGATCACCTCATGGCGCGTGACCGCGCGCGACGATTGGTGGGGTCATGAGTGAGGTTGTGCTCGAATTCGACTCGGTCGTCAAACGTTTCGCCGAGAACGAGGTGCTGCGCGGGGTCTCGCTCCAGCTGCACCGACACGAGGTCGTCTGTCTCATTGGTGCATCGGGCTCAGGCAAATCCACTCTGCTGCGCTGTGCGAACTTGCTCGAGACGATCGATGCGGGCACCATCTCGCTTTTCGACCAACCACTCCAGGACAAGCGCATCGACCCCGATCTCGTGCGACGTCATATCGGCATGGTGTTCCAGTCGTTCAATCTGTTCCCACACCTGAGCGTCCTTGACAACATCCTGCTCGGTCCGGTCCACGCACTGAAGCGAAAGCGAGAGGACGTCAATGAAGAGGCGCTCGAACTTCTCGAACGGATTGGTCTTCGCGCGCGGGCGAACGACTTCCCCGATCGTCTCTCCGGCGGTCAACAGCAACGCGTCGCAATCGTTCGATCACTGGCCATGAAGCCCTCCCTGCTCCTGCTCGACGAGGTCACCAGCGCGCTCGACCCCACACTGGTGGGTGAGGTGTTGGACTTGTTGCGCGACCTCGCCCACAGTGGCACCACCATGCTCATCGCCACCCACGAGATGAATTTCGCCCGCGATGTCGCGCATCAGATTGCCTACCTCGACGCCGGCGTACTGGTCGAGAAAGGTACGCCGGCCGCGATCTTCAACGACCCCCAGCACGAATCGACGAGGAGATTCCTCGCGAGGGTCTCCTAGGACGCGCGCGCTCGCACTTCGGGCATTTGCAGGACGAGATCGAAGAGCTCGCGGTCGCGGTCCCAGGTCAGATGATCTCGCACGCGCTCGAGCGGGAGCCACACCAATTCGTCGACCTCGTCGTTGGGTACGAACTCACCTTCGTTGACGCTCATGAGGTAGTACGCCACGATCTTGGGCTTGCCCTTTCGGTGCGTGTAGTTAGTGGTGCCGACGAAACGCTCCACGCGACAATTCATGCCGGTCTCTTCGACGACTTCGCGTAACGCGGCCTGCTCGAAGGTCTCGCCGCGGTCGAGCTTGCCCTTGGGAAAGGTCCAGTCGCCACGGGCCTCACGGTAGATGCACGCGATCTCAACGCTGCTCGAAGAAACAAAGCGATGCACGATGCCGCCCGCCGCACGAATCAAGTCGTTGGGCGCGTCGCTCGGGATTATCAGTTCTCCGCTCAAGAGGTACACGTCGCTAACCGTAGGGGATGAATCATCGCTACCAAGGTATTACCACGTCTTCTTCGCGAAAAATTCACCTACGTAGAGTAGTAAGAATGTTCGTCGCCGTTATTCCATTACTTTGGCGCCAACTTATCTATCTTCTTGCCGGCATCGGTGCGGGCATCGCCAACGGTGTCGCCGGCGGCGGCACGTTCATCACGTTCCCGACGTTGCTCGCGATGGGGATCCCAGCCCTGCAAGCCAACGTGTCGACCTCGGTTGGGGTGTTACCGAGCTATTTCGGAGGCATCCGCGGGTTTCGTCACCAGCTGCGCCACCATCACGACATCGTGCGCGCGCTCATTCCCGCGTGTGTCCTCGGCGCGGCGCTCGGAACCGTCTTGTTGTTAACGGGTTCGCCCGACGTTTTTCGAAATGTGGTCCCTTGGCTGGTCGCTGCGGGTACGGTACTCTTCGCCCTCGCGCCACGCATCACCCGACGACTCGCCCACCTCGATCACGCACACCCCCGTCGGCGCTGGTCACTGCACGCCGGGATCTTCGTCGTGTCGATCTACGGGGGATATTTCGGCGCGGGCCTAGGGATCTTGCTCCTCGCCGTGATGGCGATCGGCCTGCCGTACGAGCTAGCAGACCTCCAGGGACTTCGAAACGTGCTCTCGCTGATCATCAACGCCTGCGCCGCGGCGATCTTCATCGTTCGAGGTGGTCTGGCGCTTGATGCCGTCTACATGTTGCTCGTCGGCACGCTCATCGGGGGAGTTCTGGGCACGCTCCTGATCACCAGAATCTCCCCAAAAGCCGTTCGCTGGCTGGTGATCGGCACCGGCGTCGTGACAACGGTACGACTCTTGTGGAAGTAGTGGCGGAATCACGACTATTTCACTAAGATTTATGGGATGAAGTCACTCTTCTCGTTCCCCAATCCCGTGAATGACGCCTCGGCGCGCACCGTCGCGCTTGGTGTCGTCGCCATGTCGGTCATTGCGCTCGTCACGGACCAGTCGTGGATGCTCATCGTGTTGACCTATGGGTTCATCGCGCGTCTCGCCACCGGTCCCACATTGTCACCACTCGGTCAATTTGCGGTGCGCGTCGCGGGTCCGCGCATCACGCAGTGGCAGAAATTCGTTCCCGGACCACCCAAGAGGTTCGCCCAGGGCATCGGCGCGGTGCTCACCAGCGTTGCCACCATTCTCTGGCTGAGCGTTGGTTGGTCGATCGCTCGCTGGGTGCTGCTCCCGCTCATCGCGGCGGCTTCACTTGAGGGATTTTTCGGGTTCTGTCTCGGATGCACGATCTTTGGCTGGTTGATCCGCTGGGGAGTCGTGCCCGAATCGGTCTGCGCAGAGTGTGGCGATCTTTCGGCGCGCTACGCCGCGGCGGGCTACCCCCAGGACTGAAAAGGCTGTGGACCTAACGATTCTGTGAAGATTCGTGTCCGGCCTATGCGACAGATCAACTCTTACCTAGGCTAGAACCATGCGACGCTCTCCACGACTCTTCACGCTTGGTCTTCTCACGCTCAGTACGACGCTCGTTGGTTTCTCACTCGCCACAACCCCCGCGCTCGCGAGCCAAGCCCGTGTGGTCGTCGCCACCGCGACGCCGGTGGCGACTTCGAGCACCATACTCAACTCGACCATCACCACCTCGTTCGATGTCGTCTTGCGCCAAGGCAATCAGCGCGCACTGAGTTCATTCATCGCGAGTCTCTCGAACACCGCCTCACCTAACTACCACCACTTCTTGACCCCGGGTGAATTCGCGAAGAGGTTCGGCGCCCCGTCTTCGAGCGTGGCCCACGTGCGTTCCTACCTCGCCGGGTACGGACTTACTGACACCTCACTCAGCAAGGGTCACATCTTGCTGCACGTCACCGGCTCGACGACCGACATCGCGCGCGCCTTCGCCACGCCCGTCGAGACGGTTCGAACCGCCTCGGGCGTCATCAGTGCACAATTCGTTCGACCCGCGACGATGCCCTCCGCGTTGGCGAAGGACGTCGTGAACGTCACCGGCCTCTCGACTTCATCATCGATCGCCGCACCGGCGGGACTCGTGCACCCAACACCTCACGCGTCGACGCACGTGAGCGCGCCAGCCACGTGTCCTTCGGCCGGAAGCTCCACCGGCACGACCCCCAACGCACTCGGCGGCTACACGATCCAACAACAAGCGCAGCTCTACGGACTGAGCAACGCCTACGCGAGCGGCAGCACCGGTGTGGGTCAAACCATCGCCATCTACGAACTCGGCCAGTACGACCAGAGCGACCTCACCACGTACTTCGCCTGCTACGGGCTCTCGCCCTCGATCACCACTACCAACGTCGATGGTGGCCCGACCGGCGGCTACTCAGAAGAAGCGACGATGGACATCGAGCAGGCCTCAGCCCTCGCACCCGGGGCCACGATCAATGTCTACCAGGCGCCCAATGCTGGTTCGGGCCCGACCGACGCCTACGCACAGATCGCCGACGACAACACCGCCTCGATCGTCACCACGTCGTGGGGGCTCTGCGAGATCGACCCGAATAGCGACGTCCAGGCCGAGCAGGCGATTTTCGAACAGATGGCCGCCCAGGGTCAGACCATGATCGCTTCAGCGGGTGATTCGGGCTCGTCTGACTGCGTTGGCAACACTGACGGGTACGCCCCCTCGACACTCGCCGTCGACGACCCCGCATCGCAACCGTTCGTAACCGGTGTAGGGGGCCTCACGGTGTCGAGCCTCTCGCCTCTCGTCCAGACGGTGTGGAACAGCGGTGCGAGCAATGGTGCGGCCGGTGGCGGGGTGTCGACCATCTGGCCACGTCCGAGCTGGCAGAGTGCCCCGGGGATCACCGCCGCCAACACCATGCGGATGGTGCCCGACCTGTCACTCATGGCCGATCCCAATACCGGGTTCATTGAATACTTCACGGGCAGCGCAAACGGGGTATGTCAGGGTAGTTGCACCGGGTGGCAGAGCATCGGGGGTACGTCGATCGGCTCACCGCAGTTGAGCGCCATCGTTGCGGTCGCTGCCCAAGTGTGTTCGACCTCTCGGCTCGGTTTCATCAATCCGACGCTCTACGCCATGGCGAGCGCGGGCACCGGGTTCGTCGACGTCACCACCGGCAACAACAACATCTACAACGTCGCGGGGTACACCGCCGGCGTTGGCTACGACATGGCGTCCGGACTAGGTAGCCCCAACGGTTCAGCCTTCATCAACGGGCTCTGTCAACCAAAGGTCGACGCCGCGAAGAGTAGTTTCAGTGCGTCGAGTCTCGCACCGGCGATCAACACCGGCGCCACCATCACCGCGGTACTGAAGAGTACCGACGCGCGACCATTGGTTAACGCGGCCCTCGACGTCACCGCCACCGCCGCGAGCGGCGCGCTGGTCATCAACAAAGTTCCATCGAGCGCGACCTCGAGCGGCAACGCGACCTACACCGTGAACACCGACGCCACCGGGCGAGCCGTCATCAACGTGAACACCGACACCATCGGGCCAGTCGTTGTCAACGTCGCGTACGAGGGTCAGACGCTCTACAGCGCGACACTCGACTTCGCCAAGGCGCGCGCGCTCGCCACAGTGCCGGGGCGCGCGAGCATCGCGAGCCTCACTGCGTTGCGCGGCGGGTTCCGCGTCGTCGTGGGCGCGCCGGCGTCCGATGGCGGCAGTGCGATAACGCTCTACCAATACAGCATCAACGGTGGCGCAACATGGTTCAACATCTCACGAGTCACGCGTAGCGCAACGGTGGTCAACCTCGCGCACGGTCGTGCCTACGTCGTCAGTGTGCGCGCGCGAAATGCCCGAGGCGCGGGCGCCGCGTCCGCACCTCGACGCGTGACCACGCTCGCGTAATGCCACTTCATTCGACCGGTGAAAGCACGCCGCGACACCCGCGACCGTAGTGACACCTCTAGACTTTTGTGACGTGTGCAACGTGATCCCTTGGTGCACGATCTTCAAGAAGGAAACCGAATGAAGTTTCGCCGCGCCACATGGTTGACCAATCTGGTTGTCGTGGGCACGACGCTGCCGGTGCTCCTCTTGCCGGTGGCGACGCCAAATTCACCTTCGTCACTGCCACTCTACGAATTCATCAACTCCGGTAGCGGGCCCCTGCCGTGGAACGCTCAGTCCTTCGAGAGCTCGATCAATAACACCACCATGCTCGGCAATCCTCACGCCGTGAGCCAAGACGGTGAGGCCGCGTTGGCCTATCGGATGGCGAATTCTCAGATCGGGCTCTTCGTGTCGAACGCGAACGGCACGACCTCGTGGAGTAACGTCTCGACGCTCGTGTCCACGCCTACCCCGTTGTCGGATCCGGTCCCCTTCTTTGACCCTCAGAACAATTTGGACATCGTGTACGTCAGTACCTCCAATCACCTCATTCTTCTGAGTACTAATACCGCGCGTGCGCCCATTGCGAGTCACGTCGCACCACCCACGCCGTGGTCCAACTTCACGAGTACCGACCTCACCCTCGAAACCGGTGTCGGCGTCGCGGCAGGATTGCCGAGCGTCCAGGTGAACGGCACCAACGGGTTCATTGCGGTGCGTACCCTCACGAACAGCGCTGAGGTCATTCCGCTCTCGTGGGGTGCCGCACGAAACGTGCCCAGACTTGCGGGTGCGGCGCTCAACGTCTCGAACGCGACCGGGATTGGGACGATCAGCAACGACCCGGTGGCGCTGCCCGAAAGTCAGAACAGCTTCGTCGCAACGACAACGTCGGGCAGCCTCACTCTCTTCATGAGTTCAGGGCCCACCATGAGCTCGTGGACCACGCAGAACTTGAGCGCACTGACCGCGACCACGAGGCTCACGGGCCCCCTCGCGGTGACGAGTACGGCCCTCAACACCTACGTCGCGGGACTGACCCCGAACGGGAACGTCGAACTCTTCCAAACCCCCGCCACCACTTTCGCCACAGCGAACGCGTCGTCGCCCTGGAGCGCGACCAACGTCACAGCCGCAGCGATCGGCGCCCCCGCGCTCGCCGGATCGATCTTCATGTACGCCTCTCCCACGCAGTTGTCGATCGCGGGTCAGGCGGCGAACTGGGGAGACCTGTTCGTCCTCACCAATCAGGCGGCCACCTCGAGCTGGACTGCGACCGACGTCTCGGTCACCGCCGGCAGTGCGGCACGCACCGTTGGCACGGGCATCACCGGCATGCAACTGGGATCGGGCTTCGACCTCTTCGCCGCCGGCATCAACTCGCCTCCACCCCAAGGCGTTGGCCTCTACGCGATTCCGAACAAGGACTGGGGCCTCGCGATCAAGAATGGTTGGCCCATCATCAGTGGCACCGGAGGACTCGGGACCCAGAGCGCACCGTGGGTCGGCTTCACGTCGGCGACCAGCGTTGCCACGTCACCCGATTTCCTCTTGGGCCAGAGCATCTACAACTCGCACAAGCGCGTCACGTGGCTCTCATTTTGGACCGTGAGTGGACCCTTGGCCAACGAGACGCAGAGCCCGGCGACGTACTACAGCCACGGCTTCGCCGCCGGGGCGTGGGTCGCGACCCAGATCGACCAGTACCGAAACCTCGGCGTGGGCTTGAAGCCTGACTGGGTGATCTTCGACCCCGAAGGATATCCGGACAACCACTCGGGCCTCGACGCGCCGGGTGGTTCCTCCAAGGCCGTCATGGCCCAGTACGCGACGTACTGGGCCGCAATGCTCAACGGGTGGTCCAAGGGCATCGCCTCGGTGGACCCGTCGCTCAAAGCGGGCGTCTACACCTCACAGTCCGAATACCGCAACTACGGGCTGGTGAACATGAACCTGCCGGTCTTCATGGCGGTGGCCTTCGCCCAGGGCGGCCCGATCCAAGTCGCCGGCGCGTCGGGGAGCAACGTGCGTGGCTACATCGCCTTTGACGCGACCTGCACCCCAACCTCCACGCTCAAGACCCAAGAGGCCACCTTGCTCAACCCGCCCTGGTCGGGTCAATTCAATACGCTCCAGTTCAACGCGGGTGTCTACTGTCCGCCCGCCTAGGCGTAGTCTGAGCACGTGAGCGACACCAACGATTCCAACAACGAGAAGTCCCAGGACCTCAGGTCACGGCTGAAGCAGTTCACCCAGCCACTGGTCGATTCACTCGACACCAAACTCCGAGACCAGGTCGACCATCGAGTCGACGACCGGGTCGAGACATTGCTCGCGGCGCGCCTCGCGGTTATCGAACGCGCCATTGCCGACCTCGACCGTGAGGTGCGCGAGTTGAAAGAGGGTCGCGAGGCCTAACGCTGGTCGTCGAAATGACGCCGTCGCTCGCGATCTCGCTGGATCACGAATCGTACGGTCATGACCGTCAGTACCACCATGGCGATGACGAAGAATGAGAAGACCGCGATGAACACGATGCCACGCTAGGTCGTGTCACACGGGTGCGCAAGAGTGGTCCCATGAACCGCTCGAGCACAGCAACTCCTCGCAACATTGCGGATGCTTTGCGCGGGGAACGTGAGCGGCGACCACCCGCGGACGTCTCGAGCGCCTCGGGCCTGCGCTCGATCCTCGAAGATGGCATTTACGAGATACTGGGCGGCGCTCGGCCGATCTCGTCTCTGGTGATCCGCGCATCATCACTTCGCCAGATGGGAACGATCTCGGACATCTCTCTCGCGCCGCTCAGTCGAGTGCGCGGAATCCTCGTGAACCAGGTGCTGCGACTCTTGAGCATCGGCGCCATCGTCAACGACCCGTTCAACGATGCGCTGCGTGCGTGGCGTCTCGAAGTAAGACAAAGCGACCTGTTGGACCTCGTGGACCACCTGGACGCCGACGAGCGCGCCAGACTCGAGACCGATGTCACAGCCCACGCCGTCACCCTCACGCGTTCACTCGGCAGCGTGCGCGCGAGTTGGCGTCCGCGAAGCACCGTGCGCGCGAGCCAATACCTTGGCGCGGGAGCGGTCATCCTTCGTGACGTCATCGACCTCATGGTCGGTACGACGTCGAGCGAGCTCGCGAACGTCGCACTCTTTGACCTGACTACTTCGCCGCTCGGCGAGGGGGCCGAACGAACGATGCGCTACCACGCCCTCGTCCAGACCCTTCGCACGTCGGTCGTGCCGCTGCGCACGACCTGTTTCTCGAGCGCCACCGGCGAGATGTGGTCGCTCGACGTCGACTCCGAGACGTTGGTGCGAAGTGCGAATGAGGTACTCGCGGCCATTGATCGTCTATGGAGAGAGCAATGACCACGCTCGCACACCGGCGCACCAGCCCACTCGAGTTGAACGCGCTGATCAACAGCGCGCCGCGCACACCGGTGCACTTGAGCGACGAGCATCGTCGCTCACTCAGCGCCCGATTTCGAGCAGTCGCGAGTGACACGCACCGTCGCATCGACGCCTGGATGGTGGAACAAGCCGGCAAGACGAGTCCCGGCTTTCGCTGGTCGCCCGCGACGGCGCGACGCGTTCTCGCCACTGGTGCACTTCGCCGGTGCGGGCGTGTGACCCACGTCTCGATGATCGACGCCGTGACCGACGAGATCGCCGACCAGCTCGCTCGCGCGACCTCGGGCTTCGCGCGGCGCGGTTCGCTCGGAGACTGGCTCTCAGGGCTGTGCGCGAGCGAGATTGCCCTGGTCACGGCGGAGGCCGCGAGCTGGGCGGCTCAGAACGCCGAAGTGGCCGAGTGGATCACCTCACCCTGGCAGGTGCCCACGAGTGACGCGTACTACGACGTCGCGAGGGCCCGCACCACCCTTCGCGGACGACGCGACCTCGCCGTGACGCTCGATGAGGCCAGGGTCATTCTTCGATTTCGAGCGGGAAGCCCGGGTAAAAGTGCAGGTCCGGGGCTACGAAGTGACCTGACGATCGAGGCCCTGACCCATCCCGAGGGGCTCGCACCCGCGCGGATCATCGGTGTATGGCCCGAAGCCGGGGTCTGTCTGAGCGTCGAAGGCACCATGGACGACCTGCGAAGCGGCGCCCGAGATCTGGTGCGCACGGCGGTCGTTCTACGACGGCTCGAGGGCGCCCGCGCGGCCTAGGATTCCCGAGTTGGCCTGGGCTACTAGCGTGGTTCAGTCATGACACTACGTACTTCCCTCAGAAATATCGCTATCATCGCGCACGTCGACCACGGCAAGACCACGCTCGTCGACAAGATGCTGCGTCAAACCGGCTCCTTCACGGCCCACGAGGAGATGACCGACCGGGTCATGGACTCGGGCGACCTCGAGCGCGAAAAGGGCATCACCATCCTCGCGAAGAACACCGCCGTGAAGTGGAATGACCTGACCATCAACATCATCGACACCCCTGGTCACGCCGACTTCGGCGGTGAAGTGGAGCGCGGCCTCGCCATGGTGGACGCCGTCATCTTGCTCGTGGACGCCGCCGAGGGCCCCTTGCCCCAGACCCGCTTCGTGCTTCGAAAGACGCTCGAACGGCGCCTTCCGGTGGTGCTCGTGATCAACAAAGTGGACCGACCCGACGCTCGCGTGGCCGAAGTGGTCGAGGAGGTGGAGAACCTGTTTCTCGACCTCGACGCCGATGAACACCAGATCTCGTTCCCGATCCTCTACGCGAGCGCCCGACAGGGTTGGGCCTCGACCAGTCCCGAGGACACCGACGGAGACCTGACACCGCTCTTCCAGACGATCGCCGACTACGTACCCGCACCCGAATTCGAAGAGGGACACGGCCTCCAAGCGCTCGTGTGCAACCTCGACGCGTCACCGTACCTCGGGCGACTCGCGCTGTGTCGAGTGGTGAACGGTACCCTCGAGCGCGGCCAGCGCGTCGCGTGGTGTCGCATCGACGGCACCATCGAGCACGCCAAGATCACGGAACTCTTCATCACTGAAGCCCTCGAACGCATCCCGGCCCAAAGCGCGGGACCCGGCGACATCGTCGCGGTCGCCGGATTCGAGGACATCTTCATCGGCGAGACCTTGGCCGACCCCGACAACCCGATCGCGCTTGAACCACTGCACGTCGATGAGCCGAGTCTCTCGATGACCATTGGGATCAACACCTCGCCCGTCGCCGGCACCGAGGGTAAGTTGCTCACCGCGCGCATGGTGAAGGACCGCCTCGACAAGGAACTCGTCGGTAACGTGTCTCTGCGCGTACTGCCCACCGAACGACCCGACGCCTGGGAGGTGCAGGGTCGAGGGGAGCTACAGCTCGCGATTCTCATCGAGACCATGCGTCGTGAGGGTTTCGAGCTCACGGTGGGCAAGCCTCAGGTCGTCACCAAAATGGTCGACGGCAAGTTGCACGAGCCGCTCGAGCACGTCACGATCGACGTACCCGAAGAATTCGTTGGCGCGGTGACGACACTGCTCGCCACGCGAAAGGGCACGATGATCGACATGGTGAACCACGGAACGGGCTGGGTCCGTCTCGAATGGCGCATCCCCGCGCGCGGCCTCGTCGGCATTCGCACCGAATTCATGACTGAAACGCGCGGCGCGGGCATGATGCACACCAACTTCGACGGCTACGCGCCGTGGTTCGGTGACATCCGCCTACGCCAGAACGGCGTACTCGTCGCCGACCGGCGCGGCCCCACGACCGCCAATGCCCTGATCGACCTCGAGAGCCGCGGCATCTTGTTCGTTGGTCCGGGCGTTGAGGTGTACGAAGGCATGATCGTCGGCGAGAATTCTCGCTCCGAGGAGATGAACGTCAACCCGACCAAGGAAAAGAAGCTGACCAACATGCGCGCGTCGGGCAGCGACCACACCGAACGCATCACTCCCGCGACAATTCTCTCCCTCGAGCAAGCCCTTGAGTTCATCGCCGACGACGAAGCCGTTGAGGTGACGCCCAAGTCAGTGCGGCTTCGAAAGGTCATCCTCGATCAACCAAGTCGCGCGCGCGCCCGCAAAAAGGGCTGAGGGCCCTTTCAACTAGAATCCTCTGCGGAGGGATGACAGAGCGGCCGAATGTACCGGTCTTGAAAACCGGCGTGGGCTTGCCCACCGTGGGTTCAAATCCCACTCCCTCCGCCACGTGCGCTCGCGCCCACACTGGAACCCTCACAAAGGTCGTCCGGTGTGGGTCGAGCGGTCTTCGTCAGCGCGAGAACTCAGCTTCGAATGCGTGAACGGATCCCCTCGACCCACTCACTCGCCGAGCGGCGCGCTTCACTCACCTCTTCACGACGGTCGCGCGCGCCTTCACCGGTGACGGGATAGGACCCCAGGAACTTGACCCTGGTGAGATGCGCCTGGAGGTCGGCGAGACAATCCGCCACCACGTCGTCACCAACGTGTCCGTCGAACTCGATGATGAAGCAGTAATCGCCGAGCCCGAGCTTGGTCGGACGACTCTCTAACTTGGTGAGGTTGATATCGCGCGCCGCGAAGCGACCCAGGATCGCGTAGAGCGACCCTGGGCGGTCAGCGTCCTGGAAGCAGACAATTGAAGTCCGGTCGTGGCCCGTTGGCGCGCTCACAGCGTCGCGTCCGACGACGACGAATCTCGTCGCGTTACCCGGATGGTCCTCGATGTCGGTGGCGATCTGCTCGAGGTTGTACAACTCGCCCGCGAGCGAAGAACCAATCGCGGCCCACGGCTCCTTTGAGTCGGCCACCTCACGCGCGGCCTGGGAGGTGGAGGTCGTCTCTTCGCTCGCGACGCCCAATTTGTCGAGGTAGCCGCGACACTGGGCGAGTGCGTGTACGTAGCTCAAGACCTTCGTCACGTCCGTGACGCCGACGCCCGCACGCGCGAGCAGGTGCAAGTGGATGGGCAGCACGATCTCTCGCTCGATGACCAAGTCGTGCTCGAAGACGAGCCCATCGATGGTCGCCGACACCGTTCCCTCAATGGCGTTCTCAATCGGCACCACGCCTTTGTCGAGGGTGCCGTCCGCCACGAGCGCGAGCACCTCGCCGATCGACGTGCACGCCACCGTCTCGACGTCTTCTAATGTGGCGGCGGCTTCGTGCGTGAACGCACCTTTGGGCCCCAGGTAACCAACGCGCGAATGTGCCATTCAGGGATGATACTTCGCCTCAATTTGCGCTCGATCAACGGCTTTCTCCGCGAGGTCCCAATGATGTCTACGATGGCAAGGGACCAAAATGAAGGGTTGGCGCAATGGGGCACCAAATGTTTGAGTACAACAGCACACTCGCAGAAGAGGTCTACGCCTACTGCCGAGATCGACTGACCCATCCGGTGCCGCTGGACTTCGGCGGACTCTCGCCGGACCCCTTGCCCGACCTCGAAGGCCTCATCCGACCCGAGGGCAACGACCCCGAGGCGATGCTGACCCTCTTCAAGGACCGATTGGCCACGCACGTCGTCTCGATTGACTCACCCGGTTTTCTCGCGTTCATACCCAACGCCCCCACGAAGAACTCATTGCTCTTCGACATGGTGGTCGCGTGCTCGGGGCTCAACGGCACGAGTTGGCTCGAATCGGCTGGCGTGGTCGAGGCGGAGAACCAGGCACTGACGTTCCTCGCCCACACCGCCGGCATGCCCGAGGGCTCGGGCGGCGCGTTCGTCTCGGGCGGCTCACTCGGAAATCTCTCGAGCTTGACCGTCGGACGTGACGTCGGGCGCACCAAGCACCCCGAACTGGCGGCCCACACGTTGCGCTTCGCCATCTCCGCCGATGCGCATTCGAGCATCGGTACGGCCCTTCACGTGCTCGGTATCGAAGCACTTCTCGTCGAGACCGACGACCACCGCTTCACGCGCACCAACCTGGAGCGCGCCCTCGCCAACGACCCCCACCCCGAAACCGTGATCGGTATCGTGGCGACCTCGGGCACGACCAACGCCGGCATCATTGACGACCTCGAAGGGCTCGGCAGCTTCGCGCGCGAGCACGACCTCTGGTTCCACGTGGACGGCGCTTACGGCGGGGCCGCGATCTTCTCCGCGACGCACGCCCAGTACCTGAGTGGACTGCGCCACGCCGACAGTTTCATCGTCGACCCGCACAAGTGGCTCTTCGCGCCGCTCGACTGTTGCGCACTGATCTATCGAAACCCGACCATCGCGCGCAAGGTCCTCGCCCAGCAGGCGAGTTATCTCGATGTCCTGCACGGCAGTGATGATGAGAAGTACGAATGGAATCCTTCGGATTTCGCCATTCACCTGTCGCGACGCGCGCGAGGCCTGCCATTCTGGTTCTCACTCGTGACCAACGGCGTCAACGCCTACGAGACAGCGGTGCAAGCATCGATCGACCTCGCGGAGCGAACGGTGAAGATGATCGCGAACATGGACCACGTGGAACTGGTTCGAGATGCGAGTCTCTCGATTGTGATGCTGCGACGGATCGGCTGGGGCCCCGAACAGTACAACGCGTGGAGCCAACAGCTCCTTCGTGATCAGATCGCCTTTGTCACTCCCACCAAGTGGGAGGGCGAGACCGTGGCGCGACTCGCGTTCTTGCACCCCGACACCTCAGACGAGCTCGTCCTCGAGATCCTCGAGTCAATGCGCGATTAGCGATTATCCAACAAGGGATCGGCGGGTGTTCGAACCACCTCGCCACGTTCGTTCTTACGTCGCCAGGCAATGCCGCCGAGCGCCTCGAGCACGACGCGGTTGGCGAGGTAGGCCGTGATCTCAGCGTGGTCGTAGGGCGGTGAGACCTCGACCACGTCGACGCCGCCGAGCGGCGTCTGCATGGCAATACGTCGCACCGCGTCGAGCAGTTGGCGGCTCGTGAGGCCACCGGGCTCGGGCGTCCCCGTCCCCGGCGCCGATCCCGGGTCCACGACATCGACATCGACCGACAAGAAGACCGCGTCACACTCAGACGTCGCAATGGAAATCGCCTCATCGAGTACCGCGTCGAGGCCGCGACTCACGATCTCACTCATTTCGAATGAGCGCATGCCCTGCTCTGCCATCCACGCGAGGGTCTCGGGTTCGGGCCAGTAGCCGCGTAGTCCGATCTGGAGAAATCGGTCACCGCGACACGCGCCCGACTCGATCAGTCGACGCATCGGCGTGCCGTGGCCGTAGAGGGAGCCGAACTGGCTGTCGCCGGTGTCGGCGTGGGCGTCGAAGTGGATCACCGACACCCGGCCCCACCCGACGTGATGGGCGAGACCGGTCACGTCGGGCAACGCAATGGTGTGGTCGCCACCAAGGATGATGGGGATGACGCCCGCCTTGGCGACTGCGGTCACGCGCTCTTCGAGCAGACCGAGCGACCTCACGGTGTCCCCCGACGGCATCTCGACGTCACCGAGGTCCACCACAGCGAGCTCCACGAGGGGATCGACCCCCAGCGCCAGGCTCGGACGCATGCCGTCGTGGGGTAGATAGTCGGTGATGCGGATGGCCTGGGGCCCGAAACGGCACCCGGAGCGGTGTGAGGTACCCCCGTCGAAGGGCGCACCGATGATCGCCGCCCCCGCGGAGTTCCACTCCTCGATGACCTCGGGGTCCGCGGCGGGAATGCCCAGGAAGGTCGCGTCAGGTCCGTACATATTGCCAAGTCGCATCGCGATCCTCTTCTCGTTCTCTCCCATTATCACTCGGATTCGCCCCGGGCGAGTCCGAGCCGGGCCGCGCGAGCAACAGGCCCGATGACCCTTAGGGCGTGACGCTCAGGGGTACGCCCGTGTTCAAGAGTTCGACCCACGTCTGGCCGGGGGTGAACTTGACCACCTTGCCGGCCTTGGTCGCATAGGTGAGGACGTCGCCGGGAGAGGATCCTCGCGACCACGTCCCTTGCACCTGTTTGCCGTCGATGAAGAACGACGCGGGTCCCGAACCTTGCAGGTTCGCGTACGACGACATCGTGCCGATGCCGTTCACGTAGTTCACCCACATCACAATCACGTTCTTCGGCGATTCTCGAACACCGGTGCCCGTGACGTCCGGCGCGCCAAAGAGCGTGCGGTCCCACGATGCAGTCGCCGCGTCCCATGTCCAGGTCACCGCGTAGATGCTCGGGAAGGGCACGACGAAGTGCGCGACGTTCGTGCCGATCACCTTGTCGGTGCTGGTGCGATAGGTGAAGAGCTTGGGTGGGGGCGTTGGCGTCCCACCGAACTTGAACAGCGCCGGCCCGACACCGTAGAGGTTGTGGGGCGCTTGGCGACTGAGGTCACGGAACATGGCGGTGCCCGCGCTCGACTCGTCAACGAGTTTCACCGGGGCCGTCGCGATGCTGTCGAGGGCGTACTGTGCGCCACCCGAGAACGCGAAGATACCTCCGAGTGGCCAGACCACCTGGGTGTCGGTGGGGCGAACCGACCGGACGGGTCCGATCTTCGCGGGGGCCTGGGAGTTGAAGACCGCGGCGAGTCTCGTTATGCCACCGTTGACGATCTCCTCATAGACCACGTCGGCCTGATTGATGCCCCATTGGGGCAACGCCTCTGGCGTGTTCTCGATCTTGACGGTGAGAGCGGGACGTGTGAGTGCGGCACCACCAGGGTCAGCCAGCCCGGTCAGTGGTGCAATGGGCTCGCTCGTGGGAAGCGTGGTCGGCGTCGTCGTGGTCGTTGAGAGCGCGGAACCGGCGTTGCTTCGAAAATGGAGCCACGCGGCGAGGCCGCCCCCGGCTACAACGACTATGAGCAGTACCCCCGAAAGTGCTTTTCGCATCCTCCCAAACTACCGAACGAGGGCTGGCGAAAGTCTCGTTAGAGGGCGGTGTTAGAAACTCTTAAAAATGACCGTGTGAGGAAGTCGTGTCTCGGCGCTCAAATGCTCCGAGCCTTCTACGACCTCCCAGCCCGTGGCCCGATAGAAGCCCAGCGCGGTATCACGGCCATTTGCCCAGACCTGCTCCACACCGAGTTCTCGTAGCGCAGCGGCGGCGGTTTCGAGGACCTGGGCGCCGTACCCGTGACCTTGGGCGTCGAAGTCAGTCGCCATGTAACGAAGCTGATAAGTCTTCAGTCGCGCGTCTGTTGGCGACGTCGAAGGGTAGAGCGATGCGCAGACCACGAGTCGTCCGTCGAGGTAGCCGCCGAAATGCAGTGAGGTCGATTCTTCGTCTCTCGGGTCGGCAACCGAGACGTCTGGATTGTTCGAGCGAAGGACCCGACGTCGAAGGTCGTGCAATTCCAATGATGCGACCCGGCGGACCTCGAAGCCCTCATTATGGTCAGTCAAGGGCCAGCTCCATCGTCAACAACTGTATCGTCGGGTCGCGGTCCATAGAGATCCGCTCACCGTTGTAGCGAAATCCCAACCTCTCATAAAAAGCCCGCGCGCGAGTGACGCTCTCAGTGACGTGCAAAAACAAGGTGTCAGCGTGGTCGCGTCGCGCCCACGTGCTCACCGCTTCCACCAACGCCGCTGCGACCCCGGTGCCACGAGCGCTCGGAGAAACGTACATGGCAAAAAGCCAGTGCGTACCGGGATGGGCGTCGTTGTACCCGCCCGAGGCCATGCCCACCACTTCGCCGCGCCGCTCGGCGAGATAGAAGTTCGACTCGAGCGCCATTCGACGCCACCTCGCGTGACTCAACCTCGCTACGTCGCCGTACACGGACCCGTAGGCCTCAGGGGTGTCCACCAGCGATTCGAGACGGATCGCGCGCAGTGCCGAAGCGTCCGAGGCGTTCGCGTGACGCACTACGTAGCCGTTCATGTCCACAACCTTCAACGATATTGCCTTGGTTGCTCGGGGCCGCTCAGCCAACACCGTGGCCGGGGAGCCGAGCCGAGTAGATGGAGTAGCCGTCGATGTGTCGAACGAGGAACGTCGCGATCAAGGTCGCGGCCATCATGGGGATGATGATGTTGAAGCCGCTGTGGGTGAGCTCGGCCACTAGCACCATCCCGGTGAGTGGCGCTTGCATCGAAGAACCGATCATGGCCGCAGCACCCACCATGGCGAAGGCGCCAATGGGCGCGCCCGGCCACATGTGCAGCCACACTGCGCCGAGAAAACCTCCGAGCACCGCACCGGTGCTGAGAAACGGCGTGAACACTCCGCCCGACGCTCCACCGCTGATGGTGATCGCGGTCACCAACGGCTTCAGGGCGAAGAGGGCGAAGAGGAGTCCGATTCCCCCCACACCGAGGAACGCTTCGTGTGCCATGTCCTTACCGTTGCCGAACAACTGTGGATACCAGATGCCACAGATGCCCACGACGAGGAACGTCAGGGGCATCGCCCAGAAGATCGACACGCCCTTGGCCCTGAAGTGTGAGGCCCAACCGATCAAACGGATGTAGAACACGGCGAGGAGCCCGATCAATACACCCGCGAGCAGCGACCACACCATCAGCGACGAGCTGAACTTGTAGAAGGGGATATCGGTGTACGTGGCGCCGCGCGGCAGATAGATCCACCCGGTCACCGTTGCGATCAGCGAACACGCCAGTGCGGGCAGCACATTGGGGAGCGCGAAACTACCGAGCAATACTTCAGTCGTGAAGATCGCGCCACCGAGCGGCACGTTATAGACCGCCGCCAACCCCGCGCCGCCGCCACAGGCCACGAGAAGTCTCTTCTGCGCCGAAGAGAGGTGCATCCAGTGCGAGATCACGCTGCCCGACGCCCCACCCATCAACTTGGGCGCGGCTTCTCGGCCAATCGAGGCGCCTAATCCGATGACGATCTCTGAGACGATCGACGTGAGCAGGCTTCGGCGCATGCTGAGTTCACCGTCGCCGTTCCACAATGCGTCGTCGATCTCGGATTTCTCATTCTTCAGATAACGACGAATCAAGAACCAGCCGACCGCACCGATGATGCTCGAGACGACCAGCGCGATGACGCGGTGCGCGCCCGATGTCGCGGCCACGGCGTCTTGATAGCTCCCCGAGTGGTAGTTGAACGCCGCGGTCTCAGCGAGTTGCAGCACCCACATCAAAAAAGCACCGAACAGTCCGGTGCCGATACCCGTTATGACGATCGCCAGCCAGAACGTCGGCGTCAGCGCGGCGTCCCCGTCATGGGTGATATTGGGCTGTTCCATCGCCCCACGACCCGATGCCATGCGCTTCTTGATGATCGGCTGGGGAACGCGTTGACGCTCGCTCTCACCCTCGTCGCCTGGTCTGCGCTCCATGAACCTCTCACCACTCAAAGTACGACCACATGGTACCCGCCACGTCTTTGCGTCTCTTCGCGATCACCACGTCGTCGGTGTTTGCATGACGATCTAGGGGTACGACGACGGTGGCGAGATTCACCCTTCAACGATTGGAATTAGAGAGTTAGCGTTACGTCCTCAACCGTGGTCGTGTCTCACGCCAGACACTGCGGCAAACGATGCGCACCGCCCTGCATGACCCCACACGTCGGACAGGTCAAGTGGATCCAGCACACGGGGTCGCCCCCTTCAGACTCTTCTTCGTAGCTGAGGAGTTCGCTCGGGTGCGCCACCACGAATGTCGCCCCGCTCGACGCCAACTCCGCTCGAGAGCCGTACCCCCACAAGACCCCTACCGCAGTGAGGCCGTGAAAGAGCGACGCCTGCACGTCGTACTGGCGATCACCCACCATCCACACGTCGCTCGGATCACCCGGTCGAAAGTGCTCGAGCACGTGGGCAACGATCTGCTTCTTCGAGGTGATCTCACCGTCGACGCTGGCCCCTTCGATCACTTCGAAGTAATGCGCCACGCCGAGAGTCTCGAGCATCTGGCGAGCGAAGTCCACGCGCTTCGCCGTCGCCACCGCCATGGGGATATTGCTCGCGCGAAACCGCACGAGCATCGAACCAACCCCGTCGTACAGCCGACACATGTCGACCCCGTGTGCACCGTAGTAGTCGCGGTACCGATCGACAACGCCACTCAACTCATCGCCGGCGAACCCCAATTTCGCGAACGACTCATTCAATGGTGGACCGATCAACGCACGTAACTCGTCATCGGTGCGCGACACGCCCGACTCTCGCAGCGTCTCGCGAAATGAATGCAGAATTCCCTCTTGGGAGTCAACCAAGGTCCCGTCAAGATCGAAGATCGCGTACGAAGGAAGAGAGATCACGACTCCATCTTTACGTGAAAGTCAACGCACGATGCCACGGGGCGAAAACCCGATCTCACCGCCGAGCGAGGACTTCTCCGTTGACCACGATGAACACACCGTCCTCGTCATCGGCCCAGGCTTCAAACGCCCGAGAGATCTCACGCAACTCGTCTTCTGTGGTGAAACCGTAGGCCAGTGCTTGGCTCGCAAAGGAGCTGTGGAGTACGCGCTGCGCCCAGAGTTCGCCCCACCAACGTCGCTCGGCCTCTGAGTAATAGGTCCAGTTAGACGACGAAACCTCGAGCGAACGAAAACCCGCCGCGCGCAGCCACCCGGGAAGGTGTCGTCCGGCGTCCGCTTGAGCGTTGTTCGCACGGGTCACCTGGTGATAGAGCTGCATCCATCGCTCCAGATATTCACTCGTTGGAGACCACGCGAATGCCGCGAAATCTGCGTCGCGCACTGCGAGAATCCCCTCGTCGCGCAGCACCCTTCGCATCTCGCCCAGCGCCGCGATCGGGTCACTCAGGTGCTGGAGCACCTGATGGGCGAAGACCACGTCAAAACTCGCATCAGGCGATGAGAGTGCGTACACGTCGTCAACGGCGAAACTGAGGTTCGCGAGTCCGAGATCTTCGTGGGTCGAGCGAGCGATGTCGATCACGTCTGAAGAGATGTCTATGCCTCGTACGTGACCCGGATCGACCAGCCGTGCAAGGTCTGCGCTTATCGTGCCCGGCCCGCAACCTACGTCGAGCACGTCATCGCCGGGCTTCAGGTGAGCGAGCAGGAATCCAGCGGAGTTCTGCGCCGTCCTCCATTGATGACTTCGAAGGACCGATTCATGGTGTCCGTGGGTGTACTGGTCTCGCTGCGTGCTCATCTGTCCTCTCAGGTAGTCCCTCAAGGCTACGTGGTCGTTGACGTCGGTAACGACCACGTAGCACCCCAGCGTCGACCACTTCCACGAGCGACGTGGCGAACTCGAGTCCGTCGTGGTCGATGAAGCGATTGACTCTCGCGCCCTCGACGCTCGCGTCACGTCATCGAAGAATCACTTCGAAAGTAATCGCTCGTGGGTCCTCCTACGACGACGAGCCCTGTTCGAGTCGACCCTCGATGGCCGCTACGTCATTCAGGAATCTGAGTCGTCAGGCAGAACGGGTGTCCCGCGGGATCCAAGAGCACCACGTAGCGCTCGGGAGCCGGCTGGACGGTGGCTTGCACGGCGCCCAGTTCAAGCGCCTGCGCGACGCCTGCCGCTAAGTCGTCCACCGCCAGGTCCAGATGGATCTGTTTCGCAACGTCCCCCTCGGGCCAGGTAGGCGGCGTGTAGCCGTTCACCTTCACCGTTGAAACCCACATCGTGGGGAGCTTTACCGCCACAAAATCGTCGCTCGCGAATACGACGTCGCCCTCGAGGAGTCCCGCCCAGAAGTCTGCGAGCGGGCGCGGTTCCGCGCAGTCGAGAGATACCGATCCCATTCTGATGTTCGCCATTTGACGAACATAGCAACGAGGTCATCGACTCACAAGGTCTCAGCTCGATACAGAATCGACGCGTCCACATCTTTGACGTCGGTGACGCCCGTGAGACCGAGTGTCACCAGCATCTCGGTGCGCAGGATCTGGAACATGTGATCAACGCCTTGCTCACCACCACCGGCGACGGCGTACACCCATGCTCGACCGAGCAGGCACGCCTTCGCACCCAGAGCCAACGCCTTCACGATGTCGAGTCCGCTACGAATACCACCGTCCATCAAGACGTCGCACTGGTCGCCCACGGCCGCGGCGATCTCGGGCAAGACTCGGATCGACGAGGCGACGTCGTCGAGCTGACGACCCCCGTGATTGGAAACAATGACTGCGTCGGCGCCGCGTGCGACGGACTCGCGTGCGTCATCGGCGTCGAGCACTCCTTTCACCGCGAGCGTCCCTTTCCACTTCTCGCGAATCCAGTTCAGGTCATCCCACGTGACGCTCGGATCGAACTGGGTCGCTATCCACCGCTGGAAGTCCGCGGGAACCTTCGCCAACGGCAACACGCTCTGCAAGTTGCCAAAGGTCAACGGCTTACCCTTCAACGCGACGTCGCGCACCCAGCGCGGGTGACGAGCAATATCAATTCCTCGCCGCAGACGAATGGAGCGGGTGGTCTCACCACTGATGCCGTTTCGCACGTCGCGGTAACGCTGACCAACGACCGGCAGGTCCACCGTCAAGACGAGCGTTCGACACCCCGCCGCCCACGCCTTCTCCATCAGCGCTTCAGCGTACGAGCGGTCTTTCATGATGTAGAGCTGAAACCAGGCGGGCCTGGTCAGTGCGCTGTTCACTTCCTGCACGTCGCAGATGGAGAGCGTCGACTCACAGAACGCGACGCCAGCACGCTCAGCAGACTTCGCCGCGCTCACTTCACCACGACGTGAGAACATGCCCGCAAAACCAACCGGTGCCAGGATGACGGGCAACGCGAGTTCTTGTCCGAGCACCGAGGTCGACAAGCTTCGATGCGAGACATCGCGCAAGACTCGTTGTCGGAGTTGGATCCGACTCAAGTCCTCTCGATTTGCTCGAAGCGTCACTTCCCCGAACGCACCACCATCGATGTAGTCGAAGAGCTGCCGCGGCAGCCTGCGTCGGGCCAACTCTCGATAGTCACTGATCGACGCCGGTGCAAAATCAAGACTCCGGTCCGCTCGATGTAGGTGCACGTGGCCATTATGCCCCACGGGCGGCGAGACGTGCAGCCGGGCGGGCGTTCACGTGAAGCGCCACGAGTGCGACGGTGGCCCTTGGCAAGACGATACGAACGTGCGAAGATTGCCTATGACCATCTCGCCATCTCTTGCGACCCTGCTCGTGATCGACGTCCAGCGTGCCGTGGTGCACGAGGCGGTTGACGTGCCTGGGGTACTCGGGCGGATCAACACGCTGTTGCTGCGCGCTCGAGACCTGGGCGCGCCGGTGATCTTCGTCCAGCACGAGGAGTCCGATGATCCAGATCTGGTCAGGGGCACACCGGGCTGGGAATTCGCCGACGGTCTGGACTATCAAGAGAGTGACCCCATCGTCGCCAAAACTTTTCGCGACGCCTTCGCTGAGACGACGCTGGACGACTTACTGAAGCAGGGCGGCTCGACCAAGTTGATCATCACGGGCGCCCAGTCGGACTACTGCGTGCAGACAACCGCGCTTTCCGCACTCCAGCACGGCTACGACGTAACGCTCGTCAGCGATGCGCACACCACATGCGCAACCGGTCCCAACGATGGCAACATCGCCGGTGGCGCGGTCATCGATTTCATCAACGGTCATTTCGCTTCGCTCAGGTACCCCTCACGAGACGTCGAAGTCCTTCCTGCGGCCAAAGTGACCTTCTGACCGCAGCACAAGAGCCTGCGTCTATGTGCCGGCCACCTTGGGCTCGGCCCAAGGTGGCCGGCACACATCAACCAACGCGGCGAAGCGTGTTGTGGTCTGTGTGCGCGAACGGTTCGTCGAACTCGTTCATTCGAAGCATCGTGACCTCGTCATAGGACCAGGTGTCGTCGCCAATGGTGATGGTGACCGCATAACTGAGCGAACTTGCGTTCTTCGCAAGATACTTGTTCTCGCCGATGTTGTAGTGGGGGTCACCCAACTTGGCTTCCATTGTGAATTCGACCGAATCGGCGTCGGTGACACCGCCGGCGAGCACGGTGATTCCTCGAGGAACGACGAAACCCTTCATGATCTCGCCCGTCGCCGCATCCCAGAGCCAGTACCCCACTTCAGTGTGAAACGGGTTGGTCTCGTCGCCGCGCCACATGGCGCTCTTGTAGTCAAGCCCGTACAGACTCTGCTTGCCATTGTCGACGGGGCCAAATGGCTTCATGGTGCACTTCTCGAGGTAAGGGCTGCCAAGCACTTCACCCTTTGAGTGTGAATACGCGGTGTCGAGACCGCCCTTGTCGCTCTCCCATTCACCGGCCAGCCTTTGGAGGGGTCCCCATTCATTTGCCATCGCTCTACCTTGCCTTCCAGATTTTCTTTTCGTAGTTTATTGGCTGCATCTCGCTAAACGTTTGCAGCCTAGCGAGGTGCGTACGTGCCGTCGCCGTTAGCGCGGAAGTCGAAAGTTGTACACCGATTCGTCATACTCAGCGTACGAGGCGTAGTCGAGCAACTCATAGAGTTGCGCCCGCGTCTGCATCTCGCTTGTCAGTCCCGCGAGGCTTCCGTGCTCTTTGATGGCGTCCAGACCTCGCTCGGCGATCCCCATCGAAAGTCGAAGTAGTGAGACCGGGAAGATGACGATGTTGACCCCGACGTCCTGCAATTGACGTAGCGTGAAAAGTTCGCTTTTACCGAATTCGGTCATGTTCGCAAGGAGCGGTACATCCAAGGCTGCGCGGACTGCTTCGAACTCTCGAAGATCGAGCATCGCCTCAGGGAAGATGGCGTCGGCGCCCGCGTCGACGAGCGCCTTTGACCGATCGATAGCGGCGTCGACGCCTTCCAAGGCTCGTATATCCGTACGCGCCATGATCACCAGATTCGAGTCGCGCCGCGCCGCGACGGCGGCGCTGATGCGCTGTACCGCCGTGAGTTCGTCAACGACCTGCTTGCCGTCGAGGTGACCACAGCGCTTCGGGTTCACCTGGTCTTCAATGTGTAATCCGGCGACGCCCGCGTCTTCCAGCAGCTGAACCGTTCTCGCCACGTTCATTGGCTCGCCGAAGCCCGTGTCGGCGTCGACGAGCGAGGGCAGATCAGTGACCCGGGCGATCTGCGCACTTCGTTGGGAGACTTCACTCAAGGTCGTCAGTCCGATATCGGGTAGTGCGAGGTCCGCGGCGAGGGCCGCCCCCGAGATATAGACACCGTCGAAGCCCTTGCGCTCGATGAGCTTGGCCGACAGGGGACTGAACGCCCCCGGAAATGCGAGTAGTTCATTCGAGGCCAACCGCTCTCGAAACAGCCGTCGCTTCTCAGCGTGACTCAGCGTTGAATGCAGCATCAGAAGATCCCTTCGCTCTGGCCAACTGTCGCGAGATACTGAGGTGGCGCTGCCACGTTCAGTCCGTCGAGTTCACTCGGTGCCAAGTGGCCGAGCCGCGTCGCGCAATCGAGGAACCGTTCAATCTCGCTGTCGTCGATGACGCCGCGTGCCAGACGATTGAATTTCTCCACGTACTGCGCACGCGTGAAGGGCCGTGCACCCAACGGGTGCGCGTCGGGTACCGCAATCTCATCGACGATCTTTGAACCATCCTTGAATCGAATCTCGATGCGACCGCCGAATGCCTTTTCGCGCGGATCGACTGAGAGATAGCGACGCGACCACTCCGGATCCTCCACCGTGCGGATCCGCTGCCACAACGCCACAGTGTCACTTCGCGTCGCGCGTTGGGTTGCGTAGGACCGCTCGTGATCCCACTCGCCGTCTTGAAGTGCCACCGCGAGGATGTAGGGGATCGAATGATCAAGGGTCTCTCTCGACGCGCGCGGATCGTATTTCTGAGGATCATTCGAACCCGATCCGATGACGAAGTGCGTGTGGTGCGACGTGAAGAGCACAATCTCATCGATGAATGTGGCGTCGCCGACTTCGGGGCGCGCGACATGAAGTCGACGCGCGAGGTCTATCCATGCCTGGGCTTGATACTCGGCCGAATGCTCTTTCGTGAAGGAATCCAGAATCGCACGCTTGGACTCACCGCGATCCGGCAGCGACACCGTGTAACGAGCCTCCGGCCCGCCAAGAAGGATTGCGATCACGCCGTCCTCCCCTTCATAGATTGGCGTCGGCGAGGTCTGTGCTCGCATCGCCCGGTCGACTGCTTCGATTGCCACCTTGCCCGCGAACGCGGGAGCGTACGCCTTCCAGGTCGAGATCTCTCCCTTTCGCGATTGACGCGTCGCCGTCGTGGTGTGCAGCGCTTGGCCGATCGCGTGATAAATGACCTCGGGCTCCAGTGACAGCAGCGCGCCGAGTCCCGCAGCGATGGACGGCCCCAAATGAGCAACGTGATCGATCTTGTGTTCGTGCAGGCTGATGGAACGACATAGGTCGATCTGGATCTCGTACGCGGTCGCAATGGCGCGAACGAGGTCACGCCCCGAAAGCGACCGCCGCGCGCCAACGTGCTGGGCCACCGCGACCAGCGCCGGGATGTTGTCACCGGGGTGCGCGTACTCAGCGGAAAGGAACGTGTCGTGAAAGTCCAGTTCGCGCACCGCGACACCGTTGGCCCAGGCCGCCCACTGTGGGGCCACACGCCTTGAACCGTCAAGACCGAACACCGTCGATCCCGGCTCATATGAAAAATAAACTGCCTGATCACGAGCGCTAACCACCGCTGGGCGCGCCAACGATGCGACCGCGACCGCCGCGTTGTCGATCACCCGGTTGATGACCATATCCTCAACGGCGTCATCGAGCGGCGCGTCGTCGCTCGCGACGAGGGCAATCCGCCATGCGAGCTGGCCTTCACGCGCCAACATTTCGTCACTTCGATGAGTGCGTACGGCGTAGTCGATCACGGGATCCTCCGAGTGATGGCCCCACTGGCTCGCTTCAACTCAATGACGAGCGCGTCAACGTCGACCGGAATGTCTTCGATCATGGCTGAAAGCTGGATGGCGGCGATGACCTCGTGCTCGCGGTTGAAGACCGGCACCGCAATTGACAAGGCGCCGGCCTCGCGCTGACCTTGGCCAAAGGCGTAGCCTCGTTCGCGAATCACTTTCAAACTCTCAATGAACTCTGCTCGGTCGAGCACGACACCGCTCGCGAGAGGGATCTTCTCGACACCCTCCAACAGCGCGGCGAGCTCGACATCATCGAGGTGCGCCGCCAGCACGCGCGCGCCACCCACGACGAGAGGCATTTGCTCGCCGATGGGTAACTGGAAACGAAGTGGTGGCGTACTCGCAGCGCGCAAGAGTAGTACCGCAGTGAACTCGTAGCGAACGGTAAGAGACGACGTAAGGCCCGTTGAATTCGTCAGTTCTTGCAGGACTGGTTCGGCGGCTTGCACCAACCGATTGGTCATCAAGTAGGTATTGCCGTTCAGGAGCGAGACGACGCCAAGATGATAATCAAGACCATCTCGTTCGACGTAGCCGTAACGGACAAGGAGGTTGACGATGCGCTGGGTCGTCGCCAGATGAAGCTGCGCCGCGGTGGCGATCTCGGTGAGGCGCATCGCGCGTCGATGCTCTCGCATGACTCGAAGAATTAGGAACGGTCGATCGAGCGAGCGAACCGAACTCAGTGCACCATCATCCCCATCCGCGTCTGGTCGATTCGCCGGCGCGCTTCGCACTACTTCGCGGTCATCGTCTTCACGCTCTTCTCCCAGTCGCGCGCGAACCACGATCACTCATTCCCGTCAGTCGACGCGTGCAACACATTCTCCGCGCGCGCCTCGGGCGTCTCCTGAACCCGGGCGCGTGCCGGTGACTCAATGGGCGCCCGCCACGGCGAGCGAGCACCGACGTAGGCTTCAGGACCCAGTCGAAAGTGCTGCGCCTCGCGCTCGGTCTCAATGAAT
>JAJXXA010000052.1 GCA_021781335.1 Actinomycetes bacterium | reverse complement strand
GGCCGAGCGTGGACGCACGACTACTCCGGGCCAGTGGGGAACCTCTCCGCGCCCGACGTCGGGGATGCTGAGTGGCCACCAGTCGCGCCCGTGAGATGCCCGGCTCTCGGGCGCGATGTCGACTGGGACATTGAGGGCCTCAAGAGCGCGAAGCAGTGGCGTGGGTGCGGGATCGGGGACGTCGTTGAAGAAGGTCTCGTTCGGATATTCGTTGGGCATCTGAGGGCGCGTCACGACCGCTCCACCGAGAGGCCTGCGGCCGTGAACTCAGAGGCAACGAGCGTTTCATAGGCGCGCAGTTGTGAGTCGATCTGGTCCTCATCCCATCCGAGGTCCTCAGCGACCAGACGCGCAACTTTGGGCGCAGCGGCGAGCGTGGCCCGCGCATTGTGGAGGTGAGCGCGGGTCCGTCGCGTCAGGAGATCAACGAGTGACGTTGCCATCTCGTGGCGCGCGCTGTAGACGAATTCGGCCCCGACGAAAGGAAGGCCCTCGATGACTGTCTCACCAAGTGTGGGATCGTTCCTTACGAGATCGAGGATCACCTGGGATTCAGATCCAAAGCGATGATAGAGATGCTGTTCGAGTTCACCCTGGGGACGCCAGGCGCTCGTTCCGTGAAGGCGCAAGTTCTTAGTCCTGGCGGACGCGAGTCTCGCGAAATATGGCTTCAACGCGTCGACACCGTCCTCGGCCATCTGGCGATAGGTTGTCCACTTGCCTCCCGTGATGTGGATCACCCCGTCGTGTGAATCAGTCACCTTGTGACGACGTGAGAGGTCGGCGGTTCGCTCGCTCATACTCTTGCCTTGCTTCGGGGCGAGCAGTGGACGAAGGCCTGCCCACACACCAGTCACGTCCTCGCTCCTCAAGTCTGAAGAGGTCCAGGCGTTGACCGCGTTCAAAAGATACGCAACGTCGTGCGCTGAACACTCCGGCTGGTCGAGGGGTCCGTCGTACGCAGTGTCGGTGGTGCCAATGAATGTGTACGGTGCTTCCTCGAAGGGGACCACGAAGATGCTGCGTCGATCACCGGGAACGGTGAGTACCGCGGCAACATCAGCGGGCAGGCGATGTCGTGGGACAGTGACGTGCACCCCCTTGGCGGGTGTTATCTCGTGTGAGGCTGCGTGCTCGACCATGTTGAACACGTGATCCGCCCACACCCCCGAGGCATTGACAACGCTTCGCGTGCGCACGCGAATTTCACACTCGCCCAACCGGTCGTGCGCGACCACTTCGCAAACGCGGCCTTTGTCATCACGTGAAAGACCGGTGACACGAAGATAGGTCGCGACGTCCGCGCCGAAGTCGAGGGCAGCGCTTCGAGCGAGGGTGAGCGCAACTCGCGCGTCATCCCCACGGGCATCCATGTAGATGAATCCCGCCACCAGCTGTTGGGTGCGCAAAGTTGGTAAGTGCGAGAGCGCTTCATCGCGTGTAATTCTGCGATATCGCGCACCAATGCGCCAGCCACCCGTCAGATCGTAGATTCGAAGGGCGGTGGCGTAGCCTTTCACCAGAGCCTTCGAGACAGTTCCGTCCTTGCCGAATAGCGGGATCAGAAACGGCAATGGTCGCACGAGGAATGGCGCATTCTCGAGGAGTCGCTGTCGTTCGCGCAGATTCTCATAGACCAGACGGAATTCCTTTTGCTGTAAGTAGCGAAGTCCACCGTGCACCATTTTCGAAGACTTCGAACTGGTTCCTGAGGCGATATCACCAGCGTCGAGGAGGGCAACTCGAAGTCCCCTCGATGCGGCGTCGAGCGCGACACCCGCGCCGGTCATGCCCGCGCCGATGACGACGACGTCGTACTCGACCGTTGAGAGATTGGCCAAGGACTCAGCGCGCTGGAAATGGGCCACCCGCCTATGTTGACACACGGACAGGGCTAACTTGAGGGGTATGGATTTCGAACTCACTGAAGAACTACAAGGCCTCCAACAGAGCGTCCGTCGTCTCGCCCAAGAGAAGATCAAACCTCGGGCGCGAGAGATCGATACGACCAGTGAGTACCCCCAGGACATCTTCGATGAGTTCAAGAAAGCGGACTTGCTCGGACTCTGCATTCCCGAGGAATACGGCGGATCGGGTGCTGGCATCATGGGTCTCGCGCTCGCGATCGAAGAGGTGACCAAATATTCCAACGTGCTCGGTTTGATGTTGTTGCTCACTCGGCTCCCGACGGGACCGATAATGATCGCTGGCACCGAGGACCAAAAGCAGCGCTATCTTCCTGGCATCGCGCGCGGCACGCATCGCGCGTCGTTCTGTCTCTCTGAGCCGGGGGCTGGGTCGGACGTCGCCGGAATGCAGACACGTGCCACAGAGGATCCGTCAGCGCCGGGCGGGTACATCATCAACGGCACGAAGTGCTGGATAAGTGGCGGCATGCAGGCGGACTGGTTCATCGTCTTTGCCAAAACTGGAGACCCGTCTTCACGTCTTCACTCGAACATTCGCGGGTTCATTGTCGATGCCACGACGCCCGGCGTGTCACGGCCACGGGTTGACAAGAAGATGGGCGTGAAGGGAATCGACACAGCAGATATCCAGTTTGACGACGTGCACGTCGCAGCGAACAACGTAATCGACGGCAGTTTCAGCTTGATCATGCAGTCGCTCAATGCGATGCGGCCAATCGTCGCGGCGCGCGGCATCGGGTTGGCTGAAGGAGCCTTGATGTACGCGACGGAGTACGTGAAAGCTCGACCCGCTTTCGCAAAGACAATTGCCGAGTTCCAGGGGATTCAATGGGAGATCGCCAAATGCGCCACCGAGATCGAAGCCGCGCGACTGCTGACGTATCGGGCGGCGTGGCTCGCTGACCAAGGAAAGTTCTCCAAGGAATACGTCCCGATGCTCTCGATGTGCAAGTACTACGCATCCGAGGTCGCAGTGAAAGCATCCGGTTTGGCACTGCAAATGCTCGGCGCGGCGGGGTACATGGAGGATCATCTCACCGAGCTGTACTACCGCGACGCACGTCAACTCACGATCGTCGAGGGCACCAGTCAAGTCCAGTTGGGACTCATTGCTAAGGGTGTCCTCGGTCACGACCTGTGGTGGGACTGAGCTCCAGGGTTAACCCACATACACTTGCATCGTGAGTGGGCCGCTCGAGGGACTGAAGATAGTGGAACTTGCGGGCATCGGGCCAGGCCCCTACGCCTGCATGCTCTTGGCCGATCTTGGCGCTGATGTCATACGACTCGAACGAGGCGATCCATCGGCGTCTCGTGAGACGTCGTGGGATCTGCTTAACCGATCGCGGTTCTCAGTGGCGGTGGACCTGAAGAACGAGGCGGGACGAGATTTGGTCCTCGAACTGTGCGAACAGGCTGACGCGCTCGTAGAAGGGTTTCGCCCCGGTGTGGCGGAACGATTGGGTCTCGGACCCGAAGACGTGTGGCGCAAGAATCCCGGCCTCGTCTACGCGCGCATGACCGGCTACGGCCAGGACGGGCCGCTTGCCCAGCGGGCCGGACATGACATCAACTACATCGCAATCTCGGGTGCGCTCTGGCCACTGGGTCGTGCCGGCGAGCGTCCGGTGCCGCCTCTTAACCTCGTCGGCGATTTCGGCGGGGGATCGCTGTTCCTGGTTATGGGACTCCTCGCGGGGATCCTCAACGCTCGCACGACCGGTATTGGTCAGGTGGTCGACGCCGCGATGGTCGACGGATCGGCATCGTTGCTCGCCATGACGCATTCGTTCTTGAACGCGGGATTTTGGCACGAGGAGCGAGGCGTGAACATTATCGACACGGGCGCCCACTTCTATGAGGTGTACGAGACCAAGGACCATCGTTATGTGGCGGTAGGGGCGATCGAGCGTAAATTCTATGAAGAGTTGGTGCGGGTCCTGGGGCTCTCGAACGAGCACTTACCCGAACAGATGGACCGCTCGCACTGGCCCGAGATGAAAGAGAGGTTCGCGGCGATCTTCGCGACCAAGACGCGAGACGAATGGACAACGTTGTTCGCTGACGTCGACGCATGTGTCACGCCGGTGCTGTCGCCACGCGAGGCGGCTGCGCATCCGTACAACACGGCGAGAGAGGTCTTCGAGGGAGCCAGCACCCCCCAACCTCGACCCGCACCTCGATTCTCGCGCACGCCCGCCCGGATCGGGGTGGCGGCGCACACTGCCGGTTCGGGTACCCGCGAGGGGCTGGAGAGTTGGGGTATCACCCCGGACCGTCAGGATGAACTCCTTCGACGAGGAGCGTTTGGCTAGATGTTGACGACGGGACAGGTGAGTGTGCGCGTGATCCCAGGTACACGCTGAATGGCCCCAACGATGAATTTGCCGAGGTCGTCCACGCTCTCGGCGCTGCAGCGCACGATCACGTCGTAGGGCCCGGTGACTTCGAAGGCTTCAATCACGCCGGGTACCGCACGGGTGGCGAGCACAACGGCTTCACTCGAACCTATTTCGGATTGAATCAAGATGTACGCCTGGACCGACATGTGGAACCTTTCGTTTCAAGTCCCTCTATATTGCCTTTTTTCAGTGGGAATCGCTAATCGTCCCTGAAGCGCTTGCCGATATGCCAGGCAAAGCAGTAGTCGCAGCGATACGCATTGAGATCAACGCCATTAAGCGTCCACGCCAGTTGCGCGGCGCTCTTCGCCTCGCTCTCGGTGCGATAGGAGTTCTTTGGCGTGCCGTCGCGAGAGAAGTGCGACGCCACGCGCCCGAGTGGTCGTGTCGGTGGTAACGGGCGTCGACGACGTTTCATGGCACCTTGAGGTTAGTCAGATAGCTAAAGTCTAAGCCGTGAGTATTCAGGGCGACACCGAACTGCTGGTCACCTCGGTGTCAAAAGTGGACGAAGGTGACCACGAGCGCTTCACGCACATTGTCCTCGAGGGATACACGCCCAAAGGCGGTGACTTCGTGCCATTGGAGAATTCCGTGGTCGAAGGCATGATCAATCAGAGCCCGGTCAAGGCGCTCTGCGGCAAGATCTGGGTGCCTGGTCGAGACCCCCAGAAGTACCCGATCTGTCCCACGTGCAAAGAAGTCGCCCAGTCCATGGGCTGGAAGTTGCCGGCCGGTTGAACGGCGTAGCGCCCGGCGCGCGTCTGTAGAGTCGACTAGAACATGGCGCGCGCACTCTTTCTCCGTCACCACCTCGAAGACAGTCCCGGTCTGGTTGGTGAGGCATTTGCACAACGGGATTTCGATGTCGATGTCGCGATGATGGATTCCCAGAGTCCAACGCCAGATCTCGCCGGCTACGACGTGCTCGTGATCTTGGGATCGAAGAGCGCGGTCTACGACCAAGCGGAAGAGGCAGCGTGGTTTGGCCGCGAATTAGGACTCATTGGAGAGGCCGAGCGGCGTGCGTTACCAATATTTGGCATCTGTTTCGGCGCTCAGGCGCTATGCCACTACTACGGGGGCGTGGTTGAACCGTCCGACGAACCCGAACTTGGTTGGTACGAAGTAGACGCACGCAACGACTCGGGTATCGCACGAGGACCATGGTTTGAATACCATTTTGACCGCTGTCAGCTTCCCGACCAGGCGCAGGTCTGGGCCAGTTCGCCGCGAGCAGTGCAGGCCTTCGCGATCGGCTCCAACGTCGGAGTCCAATTTCACCCCGAAATTGACGACGTGCAGTTGACCCAATGGCTCGCCGCCGGAGATGGCGAGGTACGGTCGTTCGGGGTCGACCCCGAACAACTCCTCCTCCAGACCTCTCGCGAGACGCCCGCGGCCCGACTTCGAGCGTTGGAACTCGTGGACCTCTTTCTCGCCCACGCCGGTCTCGGGTAAGGCTTACTAGGCTGCAGGGGTGAGTAGCGAAGCAAATGTCGTGTCAGAAGCCGTCGTACGCGTCGAGCGCCCCGCAACCGGGGGAGGCGTCGGGCGACTGGAGGACGGGCGCGTCATCTTTGTACGACACAGCCTGCCTGGTGAACTGGTGCGCGTCTCGATCACTGAAAACACCTCGAAATTCTCAAGGGGCGACGCGGTCGAGGTGCTGGAGGCGAGCGCGGAGCGCGTGGCGCCACCGTGTGAGTACGCGCGTCCCGGGGCGTGTGGGGGCTGTGATCTCCAGCACGCGTCGGTCTCGGCGCAAGCTTCGTGGAAACTATCGCTCGTGCGCGAACATCTGCGGCGAATAGCGGGCATCGAACCTGAGCTGGAATTCTCACCGATCCCCGGTGACGCAAAAGGTTCTCGGACTCGTCTTCGATGTGCGGTGAACGAAGATGGTCAACTCTGTCTTCGAGGCGCACGATCACATGAGCTCATAGCGATCAGTTCGTGTTGGATTGCGGATTCGGCGTTCGCGCCCGCGTTCGAGACTTCATGGGTGGGTGCCGAAGAGGTCGAGCTTCGTGCACTCGGCGGCGGCGAGCCGTTCGCGGTGGTGCGTCGAGATACCCATCGAGGCTCGATGATCGAGCTGTGCTCCTTGCGTGGCGAACCGCTCGAGCCGTCGACTCAGTCGAGGGTCTTGGTCGATGGTCATTATTTCTCGGTGTCTCCGCGTTCCTTCTGGCAGGCGCACCGTGCAGCTCCTCACGTCCTGCTCGACGCGGTCTTGGAGTTTGCGGACGCGAGTGAAGGCGATCATGTTGTCGACCTCTTCAGCGGTGTTGGTCTCTTCGCGGTGCCGTTGGCCAAAGCTGTTGGTTCACGTGGCCGTGTCACCGCGGTGGAGTCCTCACCCTACGCGGTGCGAGATGCACGCCAGAACGGCGACGGTCTGCGCCAGCTGAAGGTGCGCGAGTGGGCAGTGAGTCCGCGCGCAATCAACGATTCCGTGGCCAAAGATGACATCGTTGTCCTCGACCCGCCGCGCAGTGGATTGGCGCGCGGCGTGCCCGAGGCGTTGGTTCGACGGGCCCCGAGACGGATCGTATACGTCTCGTGTGATCCCGCCACTTTCGCACGTGACCTAAAAGCCCTGCAGTCGGGGGGATTTTCGCTGGCGCGGCTAAAGGTCTTTGACCTCTTTCCCATGACGGAACATGTGGAACTTGTCGGGCTCCTTGACATTGGGGCCTAGAGGGTACAGAGTTCTTCTGAGGGCGGAATACCTCAGCCCTCATATAGGGGGTTGACTATGTCGATCAAGTTGGATCACCACCACCGCATAACCGCCCAGAAGGTATTCGGGCACCCGCTCAATCACAATATTCAATGGCACGACGTGTGCTCGCTCCTCGCACGATTCGGTGAGGTACACGAGACGCACCGAGGCAATTGGGCCGTGACAGTGGAAGGTGACACAGTCTCTTTCGGCTCGACTCGTACGCGAGACCTCACTGAGGATCAAGTGATCAAGGTGAGGAACTTCTTGCGTTCAATTGGCTTCACCCCTGAGATCGTGAAAGCCGCATAACTGGGAACCGCTACCGTGTGAGCCGTGTCGGCTCAACTATTCGTACTCCTGCCACCTTCTGAAGCAAAATCTGCGGGTGGTGCTGAGTACTCACAGGTTGGTGAGTTCGACGAGGTGTTGGCTG
>JAJXXA010000007.1:4670-7529 GCA_021781335.1 Actinomycetes bacterium | reverse complement strand
CCCTTCACGAAGACGTCGCCGTCGCGCACGACCGACATCATGCGACGGTGTTCGTCAAACGCCAGGATGCGCTCAGCGGGTTGGGTGAGTCCTTCGGCGTCGACGTCGACGCCCGCGCGTGCGGCGAACGTGAAGAGTGCTGCTTCCATGGGGTCTCCCTCGGCCTGCCAGTGTCCTTCTCGAAGGACCGTGCGCTCTTGAGAGCTGTTCACGGCGCAACGTGCGAGCGCCGCCACGTGTACGTTGAGGTCGAGCGGGGCGTCGATGTGCCCGGTCGGCTCGTAGCCGACGCCGCTCACCGTCGCTCGCCCCCACGGTGTCCACGCTTGGACGACCGCCATCTCGTTTCGTGTGATGGTGCCGGTCTTGTCAGAGCAGATGAAGGTGGTCGACCCCAGCGTCTCGACGGACTCGAGGTGTCGCACGAGTGCGTGTTGGCGGGCCATGGCCTGCGCGCCGGCGGCGAGCGAAAGGGTCACGGTGGGCAGGAGTCCTTCGGGGACGAGCGCGACGGTGACGCCGACGGCGAGCAGGAAACCGTCGCGCACTGGTGAACCAATGAGCAGCGACAGGATGAAGAACGTGCCGCCGACGCCAATGGCGATCACGGCGATGACGCGCACGACCCGGTTGAGTTCCACCTCGAGCGGGCTGTGCGGGCGACGACTCGAGCGGGTCAGACTGCTGATGGCCGCAAGTCGGGTCTTCGCACCGGTCTGGCGCACGCGCGCGAGTCCTTCACCACCCACGATGAAGCAGCCAGCGAACAGGGTGTCGCCCGGGGTCACTGCCTGGGGGTCACTCTCACCGCTCAGCGCCGAGGTGTCCACGCGTAAGCCCTCTGCGCTCTCGACGACCAGGTCAGCACTGATCCGGTCACCCGAGCGCAGCACCACCAGGTCGCCCACGACCAGTTCGCTTGCGTCGATGTCGTTTCGCTCGTGGTCACGGATGACTATGGCCCGCCGTGGCAAGAGGTCACGAAGTTTCTGCGCCGCGCGTTCTGCGCGGTATTCCTGGGCGAAGGCGAACGTTGCGTTTATGAAGATGACCACGAAGATCGTGACGCCGAGGGCGGGCTGATCAACGATGAAAGAGAGGCCGCCCGCCACCCAGAGCATCAGGGCGAAGAACTGGACGAGCTGGCGAACGAATCGTCGCCAGACCGGGACCTGAGTCTGTTCAGGGATCTGATTGGGCCCGTCGCGTTCGAGGAGTTCTTCGGCCTCACGCCGTGACAGCCCACCTCGTGCGACAAACTCAGACGAAGATGCGTCAACATCTCCGCGTGACGTGGTTGGGGCATCACGCACCTTTGAAGCACGTGCGCGAGTCACGGCCCGCGCCGCCACGCGGCGCAGTTCACCCTTCGACGATCCGGCTGAACCTTCGGCACTGGCTTCACCAACTCTCCTCACGTGAGCCTCGCACCGTTCTCGATGCAGCGTTAAGGTCGAAGGTCACCTTTCGTGACCATCCGTGCGCTGACCTACAGGCCGACATGTTCGATCACGACTAGGGTCACAAGTTGGCATTCGCATAATGCAGGCCCCGCCGACGCTTCTCTTGGCTAGTCTTCGAGGACCTGCTCACTGAGAGGATGCATGGACTCATCGTTGAACATCGTCACCCTCTGCACGGGAAACGTCGCGCGCTCGGTGATGCTCGCCTACATGTTGACGACCCTGAGTGAAGTCAACGGGGAGCGCTGGCAGATCAGGAGTGCGGGAACCCACGTCGTCGAAGGTTCCGCGATGAGCGGTCGCACGAGGGACGCTCTTCTTGGGATCGAAGAGCTCGGTCATCATCGTTACAACGCGCATCGCAGCCGCCAGGTAAGTAGCGACGACGTCGAGTGGGCCGACATCATTCTCGCGAGCGAGGCATCGCACGTCAACTACGTGCGCGACAAGTTCGCGGGTGCGAGCAGCAAAGCGGTGCAGATCCACCAGTTCGTGCGCTACGCACCCCTTGATGAGTCCTTCGCGACCCAGCTGGTCGAGGTGACTTCAATGGATCTCGATGCCCAACTCGATGTCCTCGATCCCGCGGGCGGCGATGACGCGACGTACCGGGCGTGTGCGCTCGAACTCTGGGAGATGGCCCAGGTCTTCGCGACGGTGCTCGGCGACTAATCCTCGCGTTGGATGGCGCGCAGGCCGCCCCAGGCGAGCGTCGCGATGCGAGACGCGAGCCGCTGGGCCTCGTTGCTCGGCGGCGTTGGCCACCCCAGGGCATTTTGTTGGACCAGCCATCTCACCGCGGCACCTTCGGCCATCCCGACAATGCCTCCGGCGAGTTGGTTGCGGTGTTCGTCGCTGATCGACACGTCGATGAAGGGTTCGACGAATGAGACGAGCATCAGTTCGACTTTGTGAAGCTCGCCCGCATTCTCGCCGTCATGGGAGTGGATGAACAGGACCCGAAACGCGTCGGGGTCGTTGACGACCATCTCGAAGTACACGGCGAAGGCGACTTCGATCTTCTCGCGCGGGGTCTCGGCCTTCGCGACGATGTGTGCGAGCTTCCAGACCATCTTCTGGGCCGTGGACGTGACGATCTCGCGGTAGAGGTCAGGCTTTGAATCAAAATACTGGTAGAGGATGGGTTTGGTGAACCCAGCTTCTTTGGCGATGTCATCCATGGTCGTGGCTTGGAAGCCACGCACGGCAAAGACCCGCTTGGCCACCGCCAACAAGTGTTCGCGGCGTTCGCCGTGCGGAGGTCGGTCATCAGTGAGCACCATCGACAAGACACTAGTGGGCGCTAGTGAATCTGGACCGATTCGAGCAGTGGCGCCAGACGCTGGGGGAGGTCGCGCAGATTGAAAAATTTTCGGGCAATCGCCAGGTTGGCGTC
>JAJXXA010000007.1:0-4570 GCA_021781335.1 Actinomycetes bacterium | reverse complement strand
CTCGTAGACCACCTCGCGCGCGCCAATGTTGAGCGGGAGCGACACGAGGTTCTCAACGATGACGAGCTCGCTCTCACCTACCGCTACTCGCAGTTCGCCCAGCGTCGGAGGCGACGTGGCGCCGATGGCGAGACCCTCTATGACGACGTCGCAGACCCCTTCACCCGCAATGGTTCGCACGTCGTGACCAAGGTGGCGTAGCGCCGAAATCCATTTTGCGCTCTCGATCGAGACGCCGTCGCTGGCGCCGAGTCGAAAACTCAAGATCGAGATGAGGGCCACGGCGAAAGGTTACGGGCCCAGGTGACAATTGCCTACCCGGTAGTAGAGTTGCGGTTTGTACTGCCCACGGGTCAGTGCCTTTTTGTGGAGGACTTTCGGTGGCCAAACGAGCTCTGATTACCGGTATCACCGGTCAGGACGGATCGTACCTCGCTGAGCTGTTGCTCAGTGAGGGCTACGACGTGGCGGGGTTGGTCCGGCGCAGCTCCACCGAGAACTTCGAGCGCATCAGTCACATCCAAGACCGTCTGACACTGGTGTCGGGCGACTTGATGGACGAGGTCTCGCTGATCAACGTCCTGCGTGATTTTCGTCCCGCCGAGGTCTACAACCTCGCGGCCCAGAGTTTCGTGCAGGCGTCGTGGCGTCAGCCCGTCCTGACGGGCGAAGCCACCGCACTCGGGGTGACGCGCTTGCTCGACGCGATCCGCATTGTTGACCCCGAGATCCGCTTCTACCAAGCGAGCTCCTCAGAGATGTTCGGGCGCGTCCACAGCGTTCCCCAGAACGAGCACACCGCCTTCTATCCGAGGAGCCCGTACGGTGTCGCCAAGGTCTACGGTCACTGGATCACGGTCAACTACCGCGAGAGTTACAACCTGCACGCGTCGAGCGGCATCTTGTTCAACCACGAATCACCGCGGCGCGGCCTGGAATTCGTCACGCGAAAAGTCACCAACGGTGTCGCGCGCATCAAGACCGGTCTCGATACGCAACTGCACCTGGGCAACTTGGAGGCCCAGCGCGACTGGGGGTACGCGAAGGACTACGTGCGCGCGATGTGGGCGATGCTCCAGCGCGACGTGCCCGACGACTTCGTTGTCGCGACCGGTGAGACCCACTCGGTGCGCGAACTGTGTGAGGTCGCCTTCGCCGCCGCGGGACTTCGTTGGCAGGATCACGTCGTCATCGACCAGGCGTTCATCCGTCCCGCCGAGGTGGATCTGCTCGTGGGCGACGCCACCAAGGCCCAGCACCAACTCGGCTGGAAGTGCGAGACGGACTTCTATGGACTCGTCGAGATGATGGTCGCCGCCGATCTGGCCGCATACGAGAAGTAGTCCGCGTTGATGACCGGTGACGCCGTGGTGCGTTTGGATGGGGCGGTCGTGCTGTCGAGCGGGTTCCCCCTCTTGAGTGGGGTCGACCTCGAACTCGCGTCTGGTTCGCTCAGTGTGGTCACGGGCGCAAACGGCGCCGGAAAGACAAGCCTGTTGCGACTGCTCGCCGGACTGGTCGCACTCAGCGCCGGGCGCGGGAGCGTCGTCGGGGTGGATCTCCTCGAGGGGGACCTTCGCCAGTTGCGCCGCCGCGTTGGCTGGCTCGGCCACGAGGGGTCGTTCTACGACGACCTGAGCGTTCGAGAGAACCTGGCGTTCGCGGCGCGCGCGCTGGGGCGCCCGACCAGCGCCATAGAAGACGTCGTCGAGCGAGTGGGTCTCACCCATCGCATCGACACCACGACGAAACAACTGAGCGCGGGCCAGCGCCGGCGCCTCGGACTCAGTTGGCTCTTGTTGCGTCGTCCCGAGCTGTGGCTGCTCGATGAGCCGTACGCCTCGCTCGATGACGAGGGGCGCACGTTCTTCGACGGGCTCTTGGGCGACGTCGTGGCCGGCGGCGCGACGGTGGTGTTGAGCGCACATGATCCCTTGCGAAGCACCGCGCTGCACCCTCGCACGCTGTGCATTGCGGGTGGACGCATCGTGAGCGACGTCACGTGATCCGCATCGCGTGGCTCGTCGCGCTCAAAGACCTGCGCATAGAAGCGCGCAGCCGGGTCCTCTTGTGGCAGGTGTTGCCCTTTGGTGCGATGGCGCTGCTCTTGAGTGGCCTCGCCCTCGGGCCAACGCACGCCGGACACTCGAGCGCCGGACCCGGACTCTTCTATCTGGTGACGCTCTTTGTTGCGCTACTCATGATCAACCGCTCCCAGGCCATCGAGCGCACACCGGGAACGAGGGCGTCGATCGCCACGCTCGGACTCGACCCGGCGGGTGTGTTTCTCGGAAAGACGTTGGCGCTCGCAATCGAGCTCTGGGTGAGCGGGGTGGTGTTGCTCTGTGGCGCGGTGCTCGTGCTGCACACGGCCTTGCACGGCGCGTTGCTGGCGCTGCCGAGCATTCTTGTGACCCTGGGGGCCATGGCCGCCGCCGGCACGCTCTACGGGGCCCTCACCTCGGGTGGGGAGGGGGCGGCGACGTTGCTGCCGGTACTGACCTTGCCCGCGTTCGCGCCCTTGCTGATAAGCGGCGAACGTTCGTTTAGCGCCGCGCTCAACCATGGCGCACTGTGGCAATGGTGGGTAATTGTCGTGGTCGCGCTGGTCGCGTACCTCGGGGTCGGCATTCTCCTTTACGGTGTTCTGGAGGAATCATGATGAAACAGCTCTCCCAACGCCTCCTTGGACCGGTCACGCTCGTGCTGTTGGCCCTCACGTTCTGGCTCGGCATGTGGGTCACACCCCCCGACAAGGTCCAAGGCGACCTCGTGCGACTGGTCTACGTGCACCCCGCGATCGCCTGGGTGGCGCTCTACGTGTCCTTTGGCACCGCGACGATCGCCAGCGCGTTGTACCTATGGAAACGGACCCGCTCGATGGTGATGGACCGGGTGGCGCACTGCGCCATGGAGGTGAGCGTCGTGTTCATCATCCTCACCTTGATCACGGGTTCGATCTGGGGACGACCGACCTGGGGCGTGTGGTGGGCGTGGGACGCGCGACTGACCTCAACGGCGATCCTCGGTGTCCTCGCGGTGGGGTACCTCGCGCTTCGACGCGCGAATGACGACCCTACGCTGCGCGCGCGTCGCAGCGCCGTGTTCGCGATCCTCTCGGCGATCAATGTTCCGATCATCCACTTCTCGGTTCTGTGGTGGAAGACCCTGCACCAGGGTGCGACAGTCTTCACCGCGAATCGCACGCTCTTGATCCACGGCATCATGGCCTGGACCTTGCTGATCAGTTTCGTTGCCTTCACGCTCTTGTTCTTCTGGTTGTTACGTGCGCGCTACCGCCTTGAGGAGAGTCGCGACCGGGCACGGTCGGCGGCGCTGGCGACGTCGCTTGACATGCGACGTCGTGAGGGAGCGATCTAGATGAAGTACGTGGTATCGGGATACGCGGTTGCCTTTGGGGGGCTCGGGCTCTACGCGTTCTCGATCTGGTGGCGAGGACGTCGTGACGAGCACTGAGACTGCGCCAGACCTCAGCCCCATTGCACCGCCGCCGTCGAAGAATCGCAGTCGACGCCGATCGCTCCTCGTGCTCCTTGTACTCGTGCTCGCCGTCTTCGCGTTGTTGAGCCAGGGTCTCCTGCACTCGCTCAACTACTTCGAGACCGTGAACGAAGTGTTCGCGCACCGCAGTTCGGTTGGCACCGAGGTCATCCGACTCGAAGGCGTGGTCGAACCGGGTTCGATCACGCGCACGAGCAACGGCGCGTCGTTCACCCTCACGGGTTCGAAGGGGCGTCGGGTCTACGTCGATGCGCACGGCTCGCCCCCACAACTCTTCCAAGCCAATATCCCCGTCGTGGTGGTCGGACATTTCGTCTCGGCGACGTCACTCAACTTTGACGGCACCCAGATCATGGTGAAGCACTCGGCCTCCTACATCGCCGCTCACCCGTCGCGGGTGAAGGCCCCCAACGGTTCCTCACGATGACGTTGACCTGGCTCGGACGCGTTGCGCTGTACGTGGCGTTCCTCGGCGCGGCGGGCGGGATCGTTGACCAGGTCCTCGCGCTTCGCGCTAAGCGCCCCGCGAGGAGCCTCTGGTTCGCGGGGCTCGCGCTCGCGGGCATCGTGGGCGCAGTAGCGGTGATGCAGTACGCGCTCATCACCCACAACTTCTCACTCGCCTACGTGGCCCAGAACAACGCCACGTTCACGCCCCTGCTCTATTCGATCACCGGCATGTGGTCGGCACTCGAGGGATCACTGCTGCTCTGGGCACTTTTGCTCGCGGGCCTCACGCTCGGGGTCGTCTACTACTACCGACGAAGCGCCCGCGACGAAGTCATTGGCTGGGCGACGACGGTGCTCTTCGCCATCGGAGCCTTCTTCACGTTCTTGATGATGGGACCGGCGGACCCCTTCCTGCACAACCCCGCGCACGTCCTCCAGGGTGCTGGCCCCAATGCGTTGCTCCAGGACAACCCACTGGTCGCGGTGCACCCGCCGCTGCTCTACGCGGGCTTCGTGGGCTTCAGCGTTCCGTTCGCCTTCGCCATCGCCATGCTCATCACCGGTCGCGTGCAAGATCGCTGGCCCCTCGAGCAGCGAC
>JAJXXA010000006.1 GCA_021781335.1 Actinomycetes bacterium | reverse complement strand
GGAGAGGTAGATGCCATAGGAGTTGTCGGACCCGGACTTGGTGGCGGCGCGCGTTCGAATGCTGCGCGCGGGACTCACGAGAAAGACGCCCAGGAGATAGACGCACAAGATCGCCCCGACGGTGTAAGGAATGGCGAGAACGGCGAAGGGATTGCCGCCCGGTCGGATGAGTTGTCCGTAGATGCCGCCCGCGTGCACGCTGTTGAGTCCAATCGCGAGTGCCGCACTCAGGACTGTCGCGATGCGGATGAACCAGGCGTGCGAGACAATCCACTTATGCACCTCATCGAGGTGCAGCGCCACGACGATCCCGCCGACCAGATAGAGCGGGTACGAAAGGACGAAGCGGGTCTGCCAGAAGCCGGGTCGAATGAAGCCGACCCAGTGTCGCGACACCGCGATCGAGAAGAGCACCTGCCAGAGCAGGGCCATCATCATGATCATGACGTGACGGTTGTGCCAGCGTCGGATGAGCGTCAAGAGGAATGGGAACAACACGTAGAACTCGAGGATCACGAGCAGGTAGTAGAGGTGGTAGTACCCCTGCCAGGTCAGGCTCCACAGGTGGTGCAGATTCGAGAGACTGAGCGTTGATGACCAGTTGATCGTGTAATAGGGGAACGACCTCACGGCGATCAGCTGGATGAACATGAAGTAGATCAGTGTCCAGGTCAGGTACGGCAGCCCCACCGACATGAATCGGCGTTTTGAATAGTGCTTCCAGTCGATCCGTTCGCTGTCACGCATGCTGAAGGCCAGCATGCAGGCCGACACGAAGAGGAACGCCTCTCGCGAGAAGTGCGTGAGGACCAGGCCGTCGATGGTGAGCAGTCCGGCGCCGACCGGTGAGAAGAAGATCAGCGCGTGCGTGGAGATGACCGCGGCCTGCTTGATGGGCCGCATGGCGTCGATGTGGTCGAGACGTTTGCGGGTGCCAGAAGAGGGTGGCGGCGTGCTCACGATGCTGCTCGCTGCTTCGAAAGACGTCTCGTCACGCTCGGAGCGTAACAGGGGCACCGCACGACTAGCGGACGCGATGCTCTACGAGCACCGGCACCGATCCGCTCGTGAGGAATCGCTTTTGAATCTTGCCCGTGGCGTGCGAGGGGAAGTGTTCGACGACGTTGATCGACACGGGGCGTCGCGTGCGAGCGAATGAGCTCACGATGAGGTCGTGGATCTCTTTGACGGCGATGAGCATGTCGTCACGCGATGAGGTGCCACCGGCGTCGTCGAATTGCACGAAGAGCACGGGCACCTGCCCGTAGACCTCGTCGGGCGCGCCGACGACCGCGCACGCGCGCACTCCAGCGAGCGCAAGCACTGCGTCTTCGATCTCTCGCGGAAATATCTTCTCACCACCGCGATTTATCACGTCGTCACTTCGCCCGACGAGGAACACGTAGTCCTCGTCGTCGAGGTAGCCGAGGTCTCCGGTGCGTAGCCAACCATCGGCATCGAAGCGGTCCTCGTACCCGTTGGCTTCGTAGTGCGTGATGATCGAGCGGCCCCGGATCTCCACGTGGCCAACGACGAAGGGGTCGACGTGGCCTGGTGCAGTCTCCTCGAGGGGGCGAACGCGAAGTTCGACCCCGACGGGGCGACCCACCGACCCGATCTTTCGTGCGTCTAGTGGGTTGACACAGATCTGACTCGCGGCTTCGGTCATGCCGTAGGACTCGATGACGCGGATGTTGGTCGCCTCTTCGAACTGTCGAAGCAGTGCGGGCGCGAGCGGCGCGGAAGCCGACCTGATGAAGCGCACACGTGCGGGTGCGGTCTCATCCTCTTGGAGGGCGACGAGTCGAGCGATGATCGCGGGAACGGCGTTGATCCACGTGACGTCGAGACTGTCGACGAGCGTCCAGAACCCGGTGCGGTGGAATCTGTCGTCGAGGGCGAGCGACGCGCCACTCACGAGGGTCGCGAGCAGGCCCACGACCTCGGCGTTGATATGCCACAAGGGGAGTGGGTTCATCCCGCGCTCGGTGGGCGTCAATTGATTGTGGCGAGCGACGAGTGTGGCGGCGTGCAGCAACTGGCTGATCGGTAGCGCCATGACCTTGGGGGTGCCGGTCGTACCCGAAGAGGAGAGGAGCACGCCGCCACGCGTGGCGTCGAAGTCGGTGGTGGAGAGCGAGGTGACATCCTCGGGTGTCGGACAGGCGTACATGTCGTGCCAGCGCACGTGACGTTCGTGGGGCGAGGGGCGATCACTGATGATGAGTTCCAGGTCCAAGGTCTCGGATCGTTGGGCGATCTGTTCGCCAGTGCCCAAGGATTCAGATGGATCGAGGGGCGCCACCCACATTCCAGCGGCCAGCAGCGAGATGAAGGCCTCGCTGAAGTCCAGGGGGTCGGCGACGACGAGACCAACGCGTGCACCACTGTTGACCCCGAGCGCCGAGAGCGTCGTGCGCCACGAACGGGTCTTCGCAGCGAGGGAGTCGTAGGTGATGAGGCGAGGTCCACGCACTTCGAGCACGTAAGTGGCGTCGCCGTGACGCGCGGCCTGCTCGTCAACGACCGCACGAATCGTGTCGGGCGTCTCGTGAGTGGGGTGGTGCGACATGGACTGTCTAATCAATACATCATTCGAGGATCGTTGTAATGCTTGAACTCGATGAGGTTGGACGCGGGGTCACAGAGCACGAAGGTCTGGTGGACTTCGACCTTGCCCTCGAAGCGGACAGTGACGTCGCTGTAGAAGGGAAGCGAGCGCTGACGACTGAGTTGATAGACGGCGTCAAAGTCAGCCTTCTCTCGAAACGTGATGCCGAAGTGGCGTGGGTACATGGGCAGTTGGTCCATGGAGGGTCGTTGTTCTGGCGCCGGCGAGAGATGACAGACGACCTGGTCGCCAAAGAAGTCGAGGGTTACTCGGTCATCGTAACGACGCGCCAACTTACATCCCAATTGCTCGACGTAGAACCGCACCGTCTCGTCGAGGTCGTAGGCCGGAATCGCGAGATGGAACGCGTCGCGACTCTCTCTCATAGAGTCGCGCGTTGTGAGGTTGCACCCACGGGTTCGGCGTCGAGCAATGTCTCGCTTCGCAGTCCGAGGCGGATCGTCTCGAGCCCGATGATCTCCGCTGGTGCGATGTTGCCCAGATTGACGTCGGCGCCGATGCGATGCACGAAGTAACTCTGCAACTCCATCGACGGCGCTTCGAAGAGCAACTTGTTGACGTCGATGGGGCTGGCGAGGATGTCCTCGACCAGACCAAAGCGCAGTTCACCATTTGGTCGACAGATCCCGCCGTGGCCGCTCTCGCGGGTCTCGAGCGTGACGAGTTCGGCGCCCGCGTCGATGTCGTCGAGGATGTAACTGATCCAACGACTGGGCGCCATGTTCTCAGAACGCGCGTTGTCCTTGGAGCCGACCTCAGAGATGACCCGAAAATCCTTGGCGAGTTCCGCGACGTACTCTGACTTTCGAGCGTCGCTGAGGTCGATGGTGCCGTTGGAGACCTCCACGTACTGCGCGCCGTAATCGCGCAACAACTCACGAAACTGCGAGAAGCGGTCTTGGATGATGTACTTCTCGAACAGTGTGCCTCCCAGATAGAACGCCACTCCTTCGCTGTGCAAGAGAGAGATCTTCTTTTCCATGTCGCGGGTGACGACCGAGGTCCCCCATCCGAACTTCACGAAATCGAGGTGGTCAGAAGCACTTTCGACGATGTCGGCGAAGTAGTTGTACGGCAACCCCTTGTCGATCGCCATGGTGAATCCGGCCTGGCGAGGTTTGTGGCTTCGCGCGGGTAGTTGGAGGTGCGTAAGAGCCATACTCATCCATTCTCGTAAGCTCGTCTCTGGTGAAATCTCCTGTGGACTTCGAACGGCTACTACTGACTCTAAATCTCGCTTCTCGAAAAATTCTGGGTGAGAGGGTTAGAAAATCGTGAGAATCCGCCTGTGATCAGCGCTTGGTCCCCACATCGAGCGCCATCGACGCGTTGATACCGACAAGTAGTGGGACAGTACAACCCGACGGCCCTGTTGAGATTTCGAAGATTACGAGTCGATGTGGTGCGCAGCGAGTACGTCGCTCAGGACGTCTTGATCCACACGGCCTTGGTTTCGAGGAATTCATCGAGCTGCTCGACGCCGCCTTCTCGACCGTAGCCACTCATCTTGTAACCCCCGAAGGGCACCGCCGGGTCCATGAGGTTGTAGCAGTTCACCCAGACCGATCCCGCCCGGATGGCCTTGGCGAAGCGGTGGGCCGTGGCGACGTTTTGAGTCCACACGCCACTGCCGAGGCCGAACGAGGTGGCGTTGGCCCTCGAGATCAGGTCGTCGGTGTCGTCAAAGACAACGGCCGACACCACGGGACCGAAGATCTCCTCTTTGGCGACGCGCATCTCGTCACGGACGTCGGTAAAGATCGTCGGTGCGATGAAGTAGCCCTTCGAGAGTTCTCCTTTGGTCAGTCGCTCGCCACCGACCAACACCGTCGCGCCTTCGTCGCGTGCGATGGTGAAGTAACCCATAACGCGCTCGAGTTGACCCTGTGAGACGACGGGACCGAGTTGGACGCCGTCACTCAAACCGTTGCCGACGTGCAGGCCCTCGGCGAACGCCGCTACGCGCTGCATGAACTCCTCGTAGATGTCGCGCTGCACGAAGAGTCGCGTCCCGGCGCTGCAGACCTGTCCCGAATTGCCAAACGCCGCGAGGGCGGCGCCCGGAACGGCCTGGTCGAGGTCCGCATCGGCGAAGACGATGTTGGGTGACTTGCCACCTAGCTCGAGGGTCACGCGCTTGAGGTTCCCCGCGGAGGCGCGAAGGATCGCCTGGCCCGTGGAGGTCGAACCGGTGAACGCGATCTTGTCCACGTCGTTGTGCGCCGCGAGGGCGGCACCGGCGACCTCACCGACCCCGGGCACGACGTTCACCACGCCGTCGGGGACGCCGGCTTCGAGGAGGAGTTCACCGAGCAGCAACGCCGTCAGCGACGCCTCCTCGGCGGGCTTCAGCACCACCGTGCACCCGGCCGCGAGTGCGGCACCGACCTTCCAGATGAAAGCGATGTGCGGATTGTTCCAGGGGATGATGGCCCCCACGACGCCGACCGGCTCTTTGAGGGTGTAGGTGAGATAGTCCCCGGGAATCGAGTTCTCGATGGTGTCGCCACGAAGCGCGGTCGTGAGTCCCGCATAGAAGCGCATCATGCCCACGGCACGGCGTCGATTACCCATCGTCCTCGCGAGCGGCATGCCCATATCCAAGGTGTCGAGGCGCGCGATCTCGTCGTGACGTTCGTCGACGAGGTCGGCGAATCTCGAGAGGATCGTCTGGCGGTCGAAAGGTTTCATCTGGCTCCATCGGCCGTCGTCGAACGCCCGTCTCGCCGCGGCGACCGCAAGGTCGATGTCGCTGGCGTCACCTTCGCTGACGCGCGCGAGTAGTTGGCCCGTAGCGGGGTTGAGACTGTCGAAGCTTCGTCGCGACGTCGCCTCAATGAGCCGTCCGTCGATGAGGAGTCGTTTGAGACTCCCGTCGAGGAAGGGGTGCTGTGCTGCGGAGATCTGCTCGTCGACGGTCATGGTACGTCCCTTGGTCGCGCAACGCACGACCAAGCGGGGCACAACATCACCGGGCTGGCCACGTCATGCGCTGCTAGCTGTCGCGCCCACCATATCGTGCAATGGAATGTTGTTCGTGAGGCGTCGCAGCCGCGCTACCAGGTGACGGGGAGTTTGGCGACGATGGCATCGGCGATAGCGCGATAGCCGTCGTTGTTGGGGTGGTCGTCGGGGCCCCACGGTGGCGGTGTACACATCCAGGTCAGCTCACAGACGCTGGCGACGTTCTGAGGAACGACGCCGACGTGGGCCAGCCGCGCCGGCGAGAGGTTCGCGCTCTTGTACATACCCGCGACGTTGGCGGTGGGGATGTGCGCGGCGGTGTAGATGCTCTCGAGCAGGTCGTCGAGTTGGGTCATCACCTGCAGCGACTGCGTGGCGGCAGTGATGCTGGCCCCGCCCTTCAGGTAGTGCGCGAGGAAGGGGTCACCATATTCGATACCTACGAAGTGGACATGAGGACCGGCGGCGGCCTGTAATTGGGCGAGTACTTTGGGCAGGTCGTTTCGCACATTGGTGATGCCCGCCTGGGCGCAGGTGAGGTCGACGGTGGCCGTGTTGAGACAGGGCCGCACGTCATTGAATCCTAGATCGATGGTGACCAGTCCGATGGCGGTGGCGTTGTCGTGCAGGAACTTGAGGGCCACGGGTAGTTGACGATTTGGCAAGGTGTAGCAGTGGTCACCCGCGCCGAGCATGGACTCGGCCGTCTCACCGGGGCAACCCACCTGGCGAAGTTTGAGCACGACGCCCTTGGACTTTTCAATGGCGACGACGTCGTTCGCGTACCCCGTGTCGGTGCGATGTCCATTGTGGTGAACAATCCCCGTTGGCTGAAAACCGAGCGACGCCGAAGCGCCCACATCGAGATAGAAACCCGAGACGCCAGTGGTGCTGGCGCCCGTGACGCTCGGGAGGAACACGCGGGTGAGGGCGCCGGCGGCCACCATCACGACGAGTGCCGTGATCGCTACGAGCAGTGCGCCCTTTCGCCTCTTTCTACGATGACGCATTCAGTCCCCAAATCGTCTTCACTGTCGTCGTTACGTCACCCACGTCACGACTACGTTGCTTCGTGTGTGCGAGCTCTTCAACTTCCACCACAGAGTGCGCCCCTGGCAACTCTTCGTACGCAACATCACGTTTCGGTGTCAATGTTAGCGAAGGGTCATTTGACATCGAGTCTTAGAAAATGTTGAGTGTGCTCATGTAGGGTCTTGAGGAGAAGTCGTCGTTCAAGGAGCGTCCTCACACAATGCCGTTGACCAAGAATCCGCAGGCCAAGTCGCACATCTCGCACGCCCACCAGATCAGTTCGTGGTTGATCGACATGGACGGCGTGCTGGTGCGAGAGGATCATCCCATCGAAGGGGCGAATCGATTTCTTGAACTGCTCACAAAGTCAGAGACTCCGTTTCTCGTGCTCACCAACAACTCGATGTTCACCCCTCGCGATCTGAGTGCTCGCCTGAAATGGAGCGGCATTGAAGTTCCCGAGGACCACATCTGGACCTCGGCACTGGCCACCGCAGTCTTTCTCGATACGCAGCGCCCCAAGGGCTCGGCCTTTGTCATTGGCGAAGTGGGCTTGACCACCGCACTGCACGAGGTTGGCTACACCCTGTCCGAGATCAACCCCGATTATGTGGTGATCGGTGAGACGCGTAGTTACAGCTTCGATCGCATCACCAAAGCAATTCGTCTGGTCGCCCAAGGTGCGCGCTTCATCGCGACCAACCCCGATCCGACTGGGCCGAGTGTCGACGGTCCGCTGCCCGCAACCGGTGCGGTCGCCGCGCTGATCAGTCGGGCCACCGGCAAGGTGCCGTATTTTGTGGGTAAGCCGAATCCGCTCATGATCCGCTCCGCACTTCGTGCGCTCAACGCACACTCAGAGACAACCGCGATGGTGGGGGACCGGATGGACACCGACGTGGTGGCAGGACTCGAAGCGGGTCTGCACACCGTGCTCGTCTTGTCGGGCCTGTCGAACGAGGACGCCGCGGAGCACTATCCCTACAAGCCTTCACGGATCGTGAGCTCGGTTGCGGTGTTGGCGAGCGAGCTCGAGGCCGAACAACAAGACAGCTGACGCCGCCTGGTGTGGCGACTTACTGTACGGTGACCAGCGTGCC
>JAJXXA010000051.1 GCA_021781335.1 Actinomycetes bacterium | reverse complement strand
ACTCCTTCATCCGCCATCCGTTCGAGCACCTGGGTCGCGGGCTTGTTGGTACGAAACGCGAACTCGCGAAAGAACGGCTGACTCGACACCGGCACCACGCCGTCGATGTTGCGCACCGCATCAAACAAATAGTGCGTGCCTTGGGCACATCGAAGCGCCACCTCACGAAGGCCCTGCGTGCCCAGCCAACCCAATTGGATCGCCGCAGTGACCGCCATGAGTGTTTGATTCGTACAGACGTTGGAGGTCGCCTTCTCACGTCGGATATCTTGCTCTCGAGCGCGCAACGTCGTGACAAACGAACGCCGATCATTCGAGTCGACGGTCTCTCCGACGATCCTGCCCGGCAAGCGCCGGATCTGCTCGGTCGTGCACGCGAACAGTCCCAAGTACGGACCACCAAAAGAGAGAGCCGTGCCAAAGGGCTGGCCCTCGCCAACAAAGACGTCCGCACCCCACGCGCCGGCAGTCTTTAACACCCCCGCCGCGACCGGGTCACCACCGAGGACGAAGAGTGCCCCCGTGGTCGTCGCCAGCTGCTTCGCTACGGACAAGTCCTCCATGACCCCCAAGTAGTTCGGATACGCCGCGACGAGCGCTGATGCGCCGGTTGCGTCGACACTCGACCAATCCGTGATCCCGTCACGAAGTGCGACCTCGATGATCTCGTGACCAGTGCCACGAGCGAACGTTCGAACCACCTGGCGCCAGTGTGGGTGCACGCCGGCTGATATCAGCATCTTCGAGCGCCCATTGGCACCCGACGCCATGTTGAGGGCTTCGACCAGAGCGGTCGCGCCGTCGTAGAGTGACGCGTTGGCGATCTCTAAGCCACTGAGCCTCGACACGAGTGTCTGGTATTCGAAGAGCGCCTGCAGGACGCCCTGGGCGACTTCTGGCTGGTAGGGCGTATACGCCGTCACGAACTCCGATCGCGATCCCAGCATCTTCACCACCGCGGGCACCTCGTGGTCGTAGGCTCCACCGCCGGCGAAACACGTCAGCACCGAGGATTGACCTGGATTGGCCTTGGTGTAACCCGCAAAGCTCTCAGCGACGTCAGGTTCGCTTCGTCCGGGCTCCAGCGCGAGGCCCTGCGCCAAGCGAACCGCCTCTGGAATGTGATCGAAAAGATGTGAGAGGGAGTCTATGCCGAGAAACGACAGCATCTCCTCTAGGTCTTGTTCCGTGTGGGGTAGATAGTCTGCCACTCACTTTGCCTTTCGCACGAAGGGTAACGCCACGACCTTGGCATCGAGCGCACGGCCGCGAAGTTCAATCACCACGTCATCATCGATCTCGAGGTCACACGACAAGAGGCCCATACCGATGCCGCGCTCGAGCACTGGTGAATAATTTCCTGAACTCAAGACGCCGGCGTCGATGCCCTTGGCACTGACGCGCGCGCCATCACGTAGGGGCTGGCGCCCGCTCACCATGACGCCACTGAGTCGTCGTGTGCAGCCGCGCCCCATCTCTTCGGCGACGGCCGCCCTACCTCTAAAACTCTCCTTGTCCCACCCGAGAACCCAGCCAAGCCCCGCTTCGAGAGTGGTCGAGTGCGTCGTCAACTCGTGTCCGTAGAGCGGCAATGCGGCCTCGAGGCGCAGTGTGTCACGCGCGCCGAGTCCCGCTGGCGTGACCCCCGCGCCCACCAGCGCACGAAGCAACTGCTCGGCGACCTCGTTGGGCGCGGCGATCTCGATACCCTCTTCGCCGGTGTAACCGGTGCCGGCCACGCGCACTTCAACCCCGTGGTAGTCAAAACGTTCGACTCGAAAACGACCTACCTCGGCGAAGCGTACGTCGACGCGAGCGGCGCGCTCCTTGGCGTTGGGGCCCTGCACGGCGAGTACGCAACGCTCACTGGTCACGTCGACACCCGGGAGCGCTGAGGTCACCCCCGAGGTGTTCGACGCATTCGGCATGACGTCGAATTCTTCCTCACCCACCCACCACACGATGATGTCATCGACCACGAAGCCCTCGTCGTTCAAGAGGTGCGTGTACTGGGCTCTGCCCGGTGCGATCTTTCGCAGGTCATTGGTGAGCGTGGACTGCAGTGCGTCGAACATCGTCGCTCCGTCACAACGCACGGTGCCTAGATGACTTACATCAAAAACCACGGCGTCGCGACGACACGCCAGATGCTCAGCGACGGTACCCAATTCGTACGCGAGCGGCATCTCCCACCCACCGAATGGCACGATCTTCGCGCCGAGTTCCACGTGCGTGTCATACAGAAACGGGCGTCGATCAGTCATGGATTCAGCCTACGCTGCGAGGTCATCAAGGTTTCCGAGGTCGTGTTGGTGCATGAGCGCACGAAAGTCTCGCTGGTAGACCACGAGCAGTCGGATCTCTGGATAAAGCGAACGGAACTCTCGGATCTTCTTGTTCTTCTTCGTGACCAGTCGCTGCTCGAGCACCGTGAGTTCGATGAACAGACCGTGCTCGTGAAGATAGAAGTCTGGTCGAAACGCACGCACGGGCTGGCCTAACTCATTCCACGCGAGAGGAAACTCCACCGGCTCATAGGACCACGGGTGGCCATAGAGGTCCAACAGCGTGGCGAAGAGCCGCTCACTGGGGTGCGCAAAAGAATCAGTCGGGAGACGACCGGCGCTGGGATGACGACCGCGTGAGTCGTCAACGTGAGGCAATGGGTTCACGCCGTGCGGTGCTCCCTCTCCGACGTTGACTGCAGGTCCTGGCGAATAGTGGTCGAGAGTTCGGCGACCACGCTTGCCAGAGGAATGATGTTGAAGACGCCTTGGCCACCTCGCAACAGGTCAACCAGGTCACCTGCGTCGTGGGCGAGCACTGATCCCGCGTCGCTGAGGACCAGGCTGCTCGACGCCAAATCGGCACCGAGGGCGCCACGCAGGCATTCGACAGCTTGGCGAGCGCGCGAGAGCGACACGCCAGAGGTGAGAAGAGACTTGATGACCTTGACTTCGAGGACGTCGCCGTAGGAGTAGGTTCGCTTCGATCCACTCCCCTTCGCGGGCTGAATTGAAGGCGTCACCAGTCCGGTGCGCGCCCAGTAGTCCAACTGGCGGTACGTCACGCCCGTGAGCCGACATACCGTAGGGCCACTAAATCCCGAGGTAATAATTTCAGTCATTGCGAGTCCCTCCCGACCGAGGCGTACCCAGAGTATCTCGTGGGGACTACACGAGTGTAGTTACGAGAACGACTCGCCGACAAACAGGTCTGGACGGCCCAGTGACGCCGATGAGGCCTCCGCGTGGAGTCGAGGTGGTATCCGACCGGCGTGGTGGGCAAGAAAGCCCGCTTCAACACCGGATTTAAAGGCCCGCGCCATCATCACCGGATCGAGCGCCCGATTTATCGCTGAAGCGGCGAGCACACCGTCACAGCCCAATTCCATAGCGAGCGCCACATCCGACGCCGTACCGAGGCCGGCGTCGAGCAGCACCGGTACCTCGAGGCGTTCGGCGATCAGGGCAATGGCGTGGGGGTTTCTAATGCCTAGCCCCGATCCAATGGGAGAACCCAGCGGCATCACCGCGACACAGCCCGTTTGTTCGAGTCGTTGGGCCACGATGAAGTCATCTGACGTATACGCCCAGACCTCAAAGCCCCGACGAACGAGTTGGTCGGCGGCGACCAGGGTCTCGGTGGTGTCGGGCAGGAGCGTGACGTCGTCGCCGATCACTTCGAGCTTCACAACATTGGTCTCGAAGGCCTCACGAGCCATTTCTGCGACCTTCACGGCCTCGTCGGCGCTGTAACACCCCGCAGTGTTGGGAAGAAGCGAGAACCCGAGTCTCTTGAGCAGATCGTAAATTGATCCGCCGACCGACGGGTCCACTCGGCGAAGTGCCACGGTCGCGATGCTCGACTGTGAAGCCACCAAGGTCTGTTCGAGCAGGTCAAGAGATCGAAACCCACCGGTACCCATCACCAGCCGCGAGCCAGACTCGATCGAGCCAACGTTGAAGTTGCTTTCCACCCACCCCAGCGTACTAACCGCAACAAGTCCGTCACTAAAGTTGGACGGTGCAACCAGTTACGGCGCTCACAATCGCGGGATCCGACTCGGGCGGCGGCGCGGGCATACAAGCCGACCTTCGCACCTTCAGCGCATTCCAAGTTCACGGCACCTGCGCGGTCACCGCACTCACTGCTCAGAACACACTCGGCGTCACCCGAGTGTGCAACACCGAGCCGTCGATGGTCGTCGACCAAGCTCGAGCGGTCCTGGACGACTTCGAGGTCGTTGCGGTAAAGACCGGGATGCTCGCCCAGCCCTCGACCGTCGAAGCCGTGGCTGATCTCGCACGCGCGGGTGAACTGTTGAACCTGGTCGTCGACCCGGTACTCGTCTCGTCGAGCGGGCACGACCTGATGGCGGGCGGCGGGGCACTCGCCTACCGCGAGGCGCTCGTGCCCTACGCGCTACTCGTGACGCCGAATCTGAGAGAAGCGGCGATACTGTGCGACATCGACGTGCGCGACGTCAAAGACATCGACGACATGGTGCGACTCGGCCAGATGCTCCTCGCCTTCGGCGCCCAGAGTGTGCTCGTCAAGGGCGGACACTTCATTGAGTCGGGTGCCATGAGTCACCACGCGCCTGACATCCTCCTGCACGCCGACGACGTCGAGATCTTCGACGCCGCGCGCGTCACGACGCGAAACGATCACGGCACCGGGTGCTCGCTGTCCGCGGCGATCGCTGCGGGTTTGGGTCTCGAGCGCTCCTTGCACGACGCAACGCGTGATGCCAAGGCCTTCGTACTGTCCGCGCTTCAGGGCGCAGCGTCGTGGAACCTCGGGCGAGGCCACGGTCCAATCGACCATTTAGGATGGCAGGGTGAATGAAGCACCGCGGCCGCCGTTAACGACGACGACCAGTATCTGGCCCGCGGCCGCGATCCTCGGTATCGCAGTGGTCATGCTCGCACTGTTCATGGGGATCAATCTCATCGCCAATCAGGCGGTGGCCACGACGACGACCATTCCTGTGATCGTCGGCGGGTTGACACCCGCAACCGGTTCAACGCTGTTGTCGAACTGCGAGCAACCCGGTAATCCCCCCTCGAACATCACCCCGGCGCTCATCGTGCCAGTCAACACTCGCGCCAACGGAGCGTTCGTGATGCCCAATGCGGGCGCGGGTGACTTCGACTGCTATCGCTCATTCATCACTAGCGCACCCGCCAATCAGGTACTGGCGTTCTACTCGAGCGAGTTGGAGTCGCGTGGATGGTCACTCTTCTCTCAAGGTGCCAGCAACGGCGCTCCTCAGGACCTCTTCCAAAAGGCTGGTTCGGACACGTTCTACTGGGTCGTGGGCATCACGGTGAACGCCACGAGCGCTCACCACACCCACTGGACCTATCGCATCTACCAGAACTCGGCGGCCATTTAAGCCTCGACGAGTTCGTTCGCCTCTGGTTCCCTCGTGACCCACGACCACACGGCAAAGTTGATCGGATAGATGACGTAACCCACTCGAGTCGCCGACGCGACACAGATCATCACGGTGAACGCCACGCTCAACATCGCGAGCAGTCTCGACAGAGTAAGTGGCCAATGGCGCTGGGAGTAGCGCGCAAGAAAATACCCTCCGACCAAGAAGGTGAGTGGGGCGAGGATGTGCCCGAAGGGCGCCCACCACGTCGTCAGGATATGACCAGGCAGCGCGCTCGCAGCCGGCGATGCGACGCCAGCCAATCCCAACGGGAACGCAAAGACGTTGGAGAAGAATGCAAAGGGTGCGTGCACCGCGAACGGCACGACGGTGACGAGCACGATCGCTGCTGTCCATAACGCGATTGTGAACCACGTCGAACGTCCACTTTTATTCTTCGCCACGAGCAACGCGCCAACGGCGAAGGGCCACGCGGTCAGTTTCATAGCCGCTGCAATACCGAGCGTCACGCCGGCTGAGTTGCTCGAGCGTCTTTCGAGAAACGCAATCGCGAGTAGCAAGAGCGCCAGGATCGGCATGTCGTCACCACCCGTGGAGAGGAATAACGCGCCGGTCGGGAGGGCCAGGAGTATTTGGGCCACTCGTATCTTCTTCTCACGAGACGCCTTGAGCAACAACAATGCGGCCGAGCTGGTTATGAGCGTCATGAGGGTCATCACAATGCGCGCATCGGTGAGACCTGCTCCAAGATGGGTATCGGCTGAGGGAAGTCCGAACACGCTCATCAGGGGGAAGTAGGGAAAGAAGGATTCGTACGCGGGCAGTCCCGGCAACAGGCCCACGAGATGTCCGTCGTGCAAGTACGTCCGATAGGGATCCTTGCCCTTGCTCACGTACGTCGCCGAACGCTCAATGACCGACACTTCTGGTTGGGCGTAGCCCATCGCGGGGTCCTGATGTCGCCAGCGCGTCTCAAGGCCTAGCGGGATGATCACCGAACCCAAGATCACCAGCCCGAGCAGAACCATACGAATCATCGTGCTTCGTCGAGGCTTCATCCGAGCCAGCACCAACGCGACGAGCGCGGCGAGCGCATACGGCGCCACGGCGAGATACCCCCAATGCCACTGGGCAACCTGCGTGGAAGTCCAGCCCAGTACGAGCGCAAACAGTGCCGACAAGCCGTAGAGGACAGCGTCTCCGCGCAGACCAGAATGCGCCACCCACTCGTCACTCACGCGGGTGCGCCGACTCGATTGCAGCGCCAACATCTAATAGAGCCTACCGCCCACGCCACAGTTGATTGACGAACCTCTATGGCACTCGTCACACTGTGCGACGACACTAACCGTCTGTCCGAGGTGCGCCCATCATCGTGCGTCAGGGCGACTGGTTACCTCCCAATCCTGCGCCCGATCAGCACCAACCACGGGCGAGTCGCGCGCACGATCGCGATACCGCCCAGTCTTTCCTGCTCACGTCCGTCCAAGAGAACGAGGAACCAGACTGGGAGTGACCTTGAAAAGTCAGTCGACTCCTGCCCTCACCTCCCTCGGTCTCAGTCGTCATGCAGGCCCACGTTCCAGCGGTGGCGACAGCTAGGAGTCAGTGAGTGCGCGTCGCACTGGCATGTAAGTCGTCACGGGAAGTTTGCTCAGTAAGAAATGGCGCATGATTCGAACACTCTCTCGTGTGCGCTCCTTCAACACCGCGTGCGAAGTACCGGGGACAATGGCCAATTGCGCGTTGGGTAGTGCCTGGTAGAGCGCACACGTATGTTCGAGTGTGATCAAGTCGTCGTCTCCCGACATCACCAGAACCGGTCGCGTGAGTGTCGACAGATCGCTCGCGCTGAGCGCAGGCTCGGACGCGAACATCGCCATGGTCTTTTCGAGCACACTCGCCGCGTGCTCGAGTCCATCGGGCGACAGTTGTGCATATTTTTGCGCCCACTGCTCGTATCCTTCAGAACTGGTATCGAACTGCGCCATGGGCACGAGGCCATTGAAGTGGAAGTTGGCGCCAACAGCAATGACCCGCTTCACGAGATCAGGGCGCCGCTGTGCAACGAGCAAAGCAATTATGCCTCCGTCGCTGTGACCAATCACGTGACAACGACGTCCGAGGTACTCAAGAAATGAGACCGTCTCGTCCACCATGTCGTCATAGTGGAACCCGGCATCGGTATCGGCTGTTCGACCATGGCCGCGCCGGTCGAAGGCCGCTACGCGAAAGGTTTCTGAAAGACCCGGGCCAATGGACTTGAGCAAACTACGACTGCTACTCATGCCGCCGTGCAGCAAGAGTACTGTCGGCCCTTTCTTCTTTGGAAGTCGCGCCCACGTGGGATGGCCGTTCAGCATGATTGTTGACATACGCGCATGGTATGTGGCTCGGGACCCTCAGAGCCAATGCGCTCTAATGTAAGGACATGCGCGCATTCGTCGTAAAAGAAGTCGAAGGTTCCCTACATCTGGGCGTCGAGCAGCGCGAAGTGAAGTCGACGGCCGACACCGACCTGCTCATCACGGTCGAGTATTCCGGCGTCAACTTCAAAGACGCTCTGGTGGCCAGTATCGGCGGGCGGGTACGAAGAGTTCCTGAATTGGTTGGCGGCGTAGATGCCGCCGGCGTGATCACGTCATCGACGAATGACGAGTGGCCGGTCGGAACCCGAGTTGCCGTGCACGGCGGCGATCTGGGCGTTGCGCGTGATGGGGGTTTCGCACAGTCCGTATACGTCCCCGCGAAGTTCCTCAGCGCACTTCCCGACTCGGTATCGACGCGTGACGCCATGATCATCGGCACCGCAGGCTTCACCGCCATGGCGAGCGTGCTCGCGCTCGAGCATCACGGTCTTGAGCCCACCGGCGAGGTCCTCGTCACCGGCGCGACGGGCGGCGTCGGGTCACACGCCATCACGTTTCTGAGCGCCCGTGGGTACCTCGCCGTTGCGTCCACCGGCTCACCCGCACAATCTCAGTGGCTCACCCAACGAGGAGCGGTGCGCATCATCGGTCGTGACGAGATCGCCGACAAGCCTGACCGCGTCCTCGCGAGCGAGCGGTGGAGCGGTGCTGTCGACTGCGTCGGCGGCGAGACGCTCCACCACATTCTGCGTTCGCTGCGTTACGGTGCGGCCGTCGCCGCCAGTGGTCTGGTCGCCAGTCCCGAACTGCACACCAACGTCTACCCCTTCATCACCCGCGCCGTGAGCCTCCTCGGCATTGACGCGGTCGAGGCGCGTGACCACACTCGTCGAGCGGTATGGCAGGCAATCGGCGAGATGGCCAAGACCATCGACTTCGAGCCGCTCGTGGACCATGTCGTCAGGCTTGAGGAGCTACCGGAGGCCCTCGAGAAGATCAGGAACGCTCAGACTCGCGGGCGCATTCTCGTCCAGCCTTAACGCGCCACAGTGCAGGCCACGTTGGTTGGCTAGTAGAAGGGACTCACCCAGATGGTGTTGTCATTGCAGGGCTGGACGGGATACGCGGGTGTCACCGTCACCACAGGACCGCCAGCCGCGAATTGCACGCTCAGCGTTGTCGCCGAAGCGCACGCTTGGGTGCCAACCGGCACATCGGAGTAGCCCAACGAGAAGGTCGTCGTCGCACCGTCAGACAAGGAGAGTTGCGTCGGCGCCTTGTTGGCGAGGGCGTCTGGGAACTGAACCGGCGACGAGTCGAGTTGCTTTGAGGTGATGACCGCTCCGGTCTTGTCCTGGAGCGTAAGCAGTGGGTAGCCCTTGAAAGTACAGGTTCCCGGCGTCACCTTGGTGAGCGTCACGCTCGCAAAGATGGTCCCCGCGGCTCCCTGGCCCTGGTTGTAGACACCGCTGAAATCACTACCGGTGCACGCGACAGCGACAGGCTTCGCCGTTGGAACCGTCGACGTCGTGCTCGGGAGCAATGTTGTCGTTGGCGTGTTCGAATTCACGATGTGACGGCCGACGAGCACAAGTACCACCACGAGCACGGCAACACCGAGCATCTTGAGAGCCCTGTTCACTGATCAAAATCCTCCGGGCGCACCGTGTCGAGAAAATCGCGTAACTCCGCGACCAACTCAGCCTCACTCGGTGCGTCGTCCTCGACGTCTTCGTCGAGATGGATGAACTTTCCTTGCTCGTTCATTAGAGCGTCGCTCACGAGGATCGGCGCTCCACTTCGCAGCGCCAACGCCACCGCGTCACTCGGACGTGCTTCGACGATCGTTTCAACGTTGTCGCGAAGGAGGCGCAGGTGCGCGTAGAAGGTGTTGTCGATCAATTCAGTGATCTCCACCGCGAACAACTGAGCGCCCAGCGCCGTGATCACGTTCGCGAGCAGGTCGTGCGACATCGGGCGCGGCGCCTCGACGTGCTGGAGCGCATACGCAATTGCGGTCGCTTCAGGAGCCCCGATGAAGATTGGCAGGACTCGCTCGCCGCCCACTTCTTCGAGCAGCAGCAATGGAGTCGACGAGCCCACATCAACTCGAACTGCTCTCAGAACCACTTCAACCATGACTCCAGCCTAGACCCCGTGGGCTGAAATTCGGCCTCGCTAGTGCCCCAGGTAGTCGCGTAACGCCCGCGCAAAAAGAGCCGAACGAAGTGCCGTCAGTTCGTTCGCGACGTCCGCAACGAGGTGGCGTGCGACCTCGTCGGTACCGCTCGCGGCGTGCGTGCGAACGGGCTGGGTGAGGTCCTCGAGGATGCCGATCTCACGTTCGACAACGCGTCGAAGTGAGCCAAGAAGCCTGATATCAGCGCCTCGCTCGACGAGCGGCGCTGCGGCTCGAGCGATGCGCACGTCAAAGCCGGTGAACGCTGTCTCGTTCGCCACGCTCACCGGGACGATCAATCCGAGGGCGATGAGTTGGTTCACCTCGGCCGCCTCCAACTGCGACACGCGAAGGAACTCTGAAGTTGTAAAGAAATTGTCATATGACAAATCGTCATTTTCGATCGGATCGGGGGTCGACGAAACGGGTGTCACGGGAGCCGGACGAGGCTCGTTTGAGGACGCGATGACCGGCGGTACGGGCATCGAGATGACGTTGGAAGCCGATCGTGCGGCGTGACGATTCGACGCCGCAACCGGCTCATCGATGAGCAACCCTTGCTCGATCAATCGCACCCGCACCACTCGAAGTGGCACGAACTCTTCGTTGGCGAGACGTATGGCTTCGCGCAGACACGCCACGTCGCGTTCCGAATACAACCGGTATCCCTTACGGCTTCGAGACGGTTGCACCAATCCCTTGTCTTCGTAGTAACGAATCTTCGAGAGCTCGATATCAGGATGGTCACGACGCAAGAGTGCGTGAACTTCCCCGATACGCATTGTTCCTTGGCTCGTCACTGCGTTGCCTCCCAAAAGACCAGCTTGAACTTCCCGATTTGCACCTCGTCACCAGAGTGCAACGTTGTCTCTTCCACGCGACCACCATTGAGGTACGTGCCATTGAGCGAATTAAGGTCTCGCAACGTTATCCGACCGCTCGCCGTGCGGGTGAAGATCGCGTGATGGCGCGAGACCGAAACGTCATCGAGCAACACGTCACTCGTTTCGTGTCGACCTGCGGTCGTCACTTCCTTGGTGATGTCGAACGCACGACCGGCATCAAGACCTGAGATGATGACCAACTGGTCGACGTGGTTACGCGAGGGCGCACTCGATCGGAGACCGGCTTGTGAACCTGCGGTACTGACAACGGGCACCGCAATGGTCTCGGGCGAGGTCGCATCGTGTTGGGGTGCGCCGCACGACCAACAGAAGTTGGCGTTCGCGTTCAGTATCTCCCCACACCGACGACAGTTCACGGGACTCACATTACTTAGATTGTCGTCGCGGCGTCGGGGCTAATTATTCGTCAACGACTGATAGGCCGTCGCGTCGAGGAGCGAGTCGAACTCTGTTGATGTGACCGTCGTGATCTCGCAAATCCAGCCCGCACCGTAGGGGTCTGAATTCACAACCTCAGGTGCACTGGAGAGCGCGTCGTTGACCTTAGTGACCGTACCCGAGACGGGGGCATAGATCTCTGACACTGACTTGGTCGACTCAATCTCACCGAGCGCGCCACCCGCGGCGACGTCGGTGCCGACCTTAGGCAGATCAACGAACACCACATCACCTAACGCATCTTGGGCATAGTCAGTGATACCGATGCGAACCACCTCTCCATCGGCTTTGGCCCATTCGTGATCACTTGAGTATCGAAGTTCGGAAGGAATCTGCATGCTACGAAATCTACAAGATTCTTCTGCCCCGTCGCCCGTCTCGTAGCGCCGCACGTGCGGGTCGTATGTAGGCGAAGAGCACAATCCACGCCAAGCCCAGCCCCGCGATGCCAATGATCCACGTGACATCACGGGTGAGGTGTTGCCAGGTTGCCAACTGGGCGTGATGAGGGTTGGTGGTGAGCAGGAACAAGGGGTAGCTCGTCATGAGCGCAAAGGTAGAAACCTTCCCCCACCACAAGACGTCGATGCGGGCGGCCCCCAACGCAGCCAGCAGCAGCGTCAACAGCGACACCACCAGTTCTCGCGCCAGGGTCGCCAGCGCGAACCACCACGGCACTCCTGAGGCCGCCGCAACAGCCAACAGTCCAACCATCACGAGCACGCGGTCGGCCACGGGGTCAATGACTTTGCCAACGCGCGACACCTGGTGCATGCGTCGCGCCAGGTAACCGTCGACCCAGTCAGTGGCGCCGAGTGCACCGAGCAGCCATGCGGCGAGTGCGCGATGATCAGTCGAGAAGAGCAACCAAAGAAAGACTGGCAGCATCGCCAAGCGCACGAACGTAATCGCGTTCGCCCACGTCAACCAACCGGCGTCATCGACGTCGGTGCTCATAATTCAAGCACCACTCTCACGCAATGGTGATTGACTGGTCCAGGTAGACGTCTTGCACGGCATGGACGATCTGCGCGCCCTCTTCGATAGGCCGCTGGAATGCCTTTCGACCGAGGATCAAACCCTGTCCGCCCGCACGCTTGTTGATGACCGCCGTGCGAACAGCTCCATTCAGGTCATTGGCGCCCTTGGCTTCGCCGCCAGAGTTGATAAGCCCAATCCTGCCGGCGTAACAATTGACGACCTGCCAGCGCGTCAAATCGATTGGATTGTCCGTCGTCAACTGGGAGTAGACGAGTGGACTGGTCTTTCCGAACTTGACAGCGTTGTAGCCGCCGTTGTTCTCCGGCTGCTTTTGCTTGATGATGTCGGCTTCGATGGTGACCCCGAGGTGGTTGGCCTGTCCGGTGAGGTCGGCACTGACGTGATAGTCGGCGTCTGACGTCTTGAAGGCGTCGTTACGAAGATACGTCCAGAGCACGGTGAACATACCCAAACGATGAGCCTCGGCAAAGGCCTGGGAGACTTCTTCGATTTGGCGCACCGAGCCTTCTGAGCCGAAGTAGATGGTTGCGCCGACCCCTACTGCCCCCAGGTCTGCCGCCTGCTGGACTGATGCGAACATCCGTTGGTCAAAGGTGTTCGGGTAGCGAAGCAGGTCATTGTGATTGATCTTCACAATGAATGGGATGCGGTGGACGTATCGTCGAGACACGACGCCGAGTGTTCCAAGGGTCGTCGCCACGGCGTTGCAGTCCGCTGCGATGGCAAGGTCACAGATTCGAGCTGGATCGAAGTACTCAGGATTCGGCGCGAAGCTCGCGGCCGCTGAGTGCTCAATTCCCTGGTCAACGGGCAGAATTGACAAGTACCCCGTTCCCGCGAGCCGGCCATGGTTGTAAAGCGCACCAAGGTTTCTCAGTACCGTCGGGCTTCGATCGGTCTGCGTGAAGACGTCTTGCAGGTAGTTTGGCCCGGGTAACGTCAGCCATTCCTTGGGGAACGCGGTGGCTTTGTGGTCAAGGAGCGACGAGGCCTCGTCGCCTAAGAGTGCGGCAGTGTCCATGACTTGATGCTACAAGACTTTTCGTGAATCCTTCGAGGCGTGCCTTCAAGAATCGCTGATGCACCCGCGAGAAGCCACTGTGAGAGAGGATGGGTGAATGGACGTCGCATACCGATCTTCTCTCTTGCGCCGAATTCGTGCGATGCACTCGCTGTACTACGACGCCTGCGCGACCATGACCGAGGCGCAGGTCAATGCAGTGACTCACGAAGGCGCACTGCCGATCGCCTTCTCCCTCGTCCACCAGGTCCTCATCGAAGACGGCAGCCTGCTCTTCGCGGGCGGCACGCCCGCGAAGTTCGATGAACACTGGAAATCCAGACTCAAGCTCTCGATAAACGACCACGGCAAGGCTCGCACCGTCGAAGAGATGATGGCCCAGCACATAGGCGATTACCAAGCATTCTTGGAATTCCAACGCTTAGTCTTTGAAGCCACCGAGAACTTCGTGCGCGACATTGAACCCTCGAGCTTGAGCGAGATCATCGTGACGTTCCCCTACGGGCCAACCTTGGAACATACATTTTCAGCGCGGGTGGGTGGCGAGGTTGGCATCACGCGCAGCGACGCGATCGAATCGTGGATCTACCAGCATGGGCTGCGTCACATGGGTGAGATCGAGCACGCTCGAGCACTCGTGGGCCTGGGCGGCATGACCTCATGACGCATCTGCGTTGTTCGAAGTAGGAGACGTACATGGCCGACATCAAAGGATTCGTCGCTGACAAGTACGAGGGTGTCGCTAGCGCGCTCGAGACCAGCTTGGACCAGGGCGGTGACATCGGGGCTTCGGTGTGCGTCATCCACCGGTCTCAGACGGTTGTTGACATCTGGGGCGGCTACAGCGACGAGACCTTGACAACGCCATGGAACAGCGACACGCTCGTGAACGTGTGGTCCACCACCAAGACCATGACATTTCTCGTCGCCTTGATGTTGAGCGACCGGGGCCAACTCGATTTTCACGCTCCGGTCGCGCGGTATTGGCCGCAATTCGCTTCAAACGGTAAGGCTTCGATTGAAGTGCGCCACATCCTGGGTCACACCGCCGGTCTTTCGGGCTGGGAGGTGCCACTCGCCGCCCAGGACCTCGCTGACTGGGAGTTCTGCACCACCGCCCTAGCCGAGCAGGCGCCGTGGTGGTCGCCGGGCAGCGCATCGGGCTACCACGCGCTCACCCAGGGCTACCTCATTGGAGAACTCGTGCGTCGCATCACCGGCGTCAGTCTCGGACAATTCTTCAAGGCCGAAGTCGCCGATGTCCTCGATGCCGATTTTCATATTGGCTTACCCCAACGAGACGAACAGCGCGTGTCGCTCGTCGTGCCGCCTCCCCCACTCGACTTCGCACAAATACCTCGTGAGTCGATCACCTATCGAACCTTCTCGTCACCGCTGCTCGATGCGACGATGCCCCACCATCGCTGGTGGCGAGAGGCGGAGATCCCCGCAGCGAACGGACACGGAAATGCCCGCTCAGTTGCGATTGTCCAACAGATCATCGCCAATAGGGGCGAAGCGAACGGACATCGATTCTTCTCAGAACGTACCGCCGACCTCATTTTTGAATCCCAAGCTCACGGCGTTGACCTCGCCTTGGGCGATGTGGTCCATTTTGGGATGGGATATGGACTCGCGAGCTCCAAGACACCGCTCGGACCACGCGCCTGTTACTGGGGCGGTTTCGGGGGTTCGGTCATCATCATGGACCAGGATCAGCAGCTCACGATCGCCTACATGATGAACAAGATGGGTGGCAGTCTGAGCTCGGACGCACGCGGAATAAACATTGCCCTTCAGGCCGCCATCGCGGCGATGAGTTAATCGACCTTCTTCTTTGACACTGAAGTGGTCCGACGTTTACGGTTCTTGCGAGGCGCGGTGCTGCCCAGTTCACTTAGGCGCGCCTGCGCGTCGTAGGCGTCTGGCTCAGCGATGACCACGCGAGCGAAGAGTTCTCGCGCCGACGCTACGTCGCCGGCACGGTCAAACACGTCGGCGAGCGTGTACCAAAGTCGCACGTGACGATACGAAGGGTTGCGTAGTTGCTTGGTGGCCCCTGCTTTGGTGAGCAAGGCGATTGCCTCGGCGTACTTGAGCTGATCGGCGAGGGCAGATGCCATGACGATGCGACCCTCCGCGAGCACTTCAGCGGTCGGCTCACTCTCTTCGAGCTCCTCAAATGTCTTTTCGACTGCGCGATATCGATGATTCGCGCGGTCGCAGTCCATGACCAGAGCCAAGTGCTCGGGATCTCCAGTGATTGCAAAATGAGCGCGAAGATGAATCTTCGCCATGGCCCAGCGCTCGGCGCGGTAGGCGGCGAGTCCGGTCAGTTCTCGCACCGGCGCGACACCGGGCACCGCGTCACACACAGTCCTCCCGAGGCGCAGGGCTTCTTCGTAGCGCTTGCGATCGTACGCCTCGGCTGCTCGCGTGAGCGTAATCACCATCTTCTCGCGCATGTACGCCGAGCCGATGAACGCCTTGCGCACGTCCGCTGCAACGTCACCGGGCAGGGTGTACTTGACCTTGTTCTTTACTTTCGTCGCGGGTGCACTGCGTGTTGGACGCACCTCTTCGACCCACTGTGAAAGTGGGTCGGGTGTTCGCCCGTCACTTGGGGTGACATCCATGGCTTGTCCAGTGCTCTTGATGCTCGCAGCACCTTTTCGAGCAACACCGCCCCATCCCTTACCTCGTCCATGGTTCTCGGCCTTTTTGCGTTCGAGCTCTTCTGGGGTCAGCGGACGAGGCGCGCGGGTATACGACCGGGCTGGCCCAGACCTGGTGGGAGCGCCCGATCGTGCTGCGCGAGGCGCGAGACTCGGACGACGATCCTGGTACCGGTCGCCTTGCTCGGCTCGTTCGCCACGACTAGCCCCCGGGCGCGAATCGCGTGTGCGCTCATCGCGGTTGGCGTAGGGACGCGCCGGGCGACTGTCTCGAGCAGAACTCGGTCGTCCATCACGACCTGCGTAAGGGCGCGCCGGGCGGCCGTCTCGAGAGGTACTCGAACGTTCGTCGCGGTTGGCGTAGGGACGCGCCGGGCGACTGTCTCGAGCAGAACTCGGTCGTCCGTCACGACCTGCGTAGGGGCGATCGCCACGCCCAGGCTGACGCCCGCGTGCATCACTTGAAGGTCGCGGTCGACGTTCTTCTCGGTCGTCGTCGCGCCGAGCGAAGGGGGGCCGGTCCTCGCGTACCCGCTCGTCATCACGACGCGCTCGACGCGGTGTGCCCGCGTCACCGGCATTTCGCTCAATCCGACGCTCAGCGCCATCTCGGGCGGGGCGGGCTGAACGAGGAGAATTCGATGTTCGATCACTTGCGCCGCGTCCAACGCCACCCTTGGAAGCCGAAAAGCCGCCGTTTTTTGAGCCCGAACCACGCCCGCTCGCCGACGGGCGACCCGCGCTCGAGGCGCGACGGGGTGAGGGTTTGGGAGAAGGCATGCATCAATCCTACTGACCCCACCACAACTGCGCGAACGAGACTGGCTCGAAGGCACCAAGGCTCTGACGTAGACGCCTTAGAGAGCCCCTCGCCCCGCGAGTCAGATTCGTTTCTTCAGCCCGCCCGTTCACTAGGCGAACGGGACTCGCTCATCACTCAAGAGGCTCAGGCGTCTTCGTCTGTAGTCGCTCGGTCCTCACCCAATGCCCCACCGGCAGCAGTTCGGAACGAAAGCGACTGCGAAAAGCACCCCAAAGGCCCTTGGGCTGCCACAATGCCACCGCCACGGCGAACACGCCGAAGATGATGAGGTACCAGACACCTTGTTGTTGAAGGGATTGCTGGAGAATAAAGAAGATGATCGAACCAATAATCGGCCCCTCGATGGTCCCGAGGCCCCCGATCATCGACACGAAGAGCATTTCCGCCGCCCACTGCATGCTGAACTCATTTGTGGGTTGGATGAAGGGTTGACTGATCGCGAGGACCGCCCCCGCGGCGCCACACCCCGCCGCGGCGATGATATAGACAGTGCGTCGAGCCGAGCGCACGTTGGCACCCGCGCTTCGAGCGGCGACTTCGTTGTCGCGTATCGATGCGAGCACGAGACCGAGGCGACTTCGAAGGAGCAGATAGGTCCCGATCACGACGATCAGTGCGACGATCCAGGTTGCGAGATACGAGTAATGCGCGGTCTGGCTCGGGCTCAGGTTCTCCAGCCCGGGCATCAAGCGCCCCGTGCCACCACCCAGTACTGCGATGGTCCCGATGATCAGCATCGCGGTGTCCGCGACCACCCAGGTCGCAATGGCGAAATAGCCACCACGAAGCCTAAAAAGTAAGAACGTAACGGGTACCGCGATGACCGCCGTAGCGAGCGCGGCGAGTGGGATCGTCACGAACGGATTCACGCCCTTTAGAGCAAAGTACAGCGTCGCGTATGCCCCAAGACCCACGAATGCTTGTTGACCAATGGACACCATTCCTGCGTATCCGGCGAGGAGATTCCACATCGTGGCCATGATCACCAAGATGAAGAAGTTCATCAACGTAGAAGCCACCTGCGCCGGCGCGATCCACGGCGCGACACTGAGCAGTACCACGATGATGAGCGAGCCGATCACCGTAAAGATCGGCGAATGGGTCGAGCGACGAATCGACACGTTCGAAAGGGACTCTGTGCGTGGCGCAGTTGATTTGCTCATGCCAGTGCCGTCTTCTTTCCGAATAGTCCTTGTGGTCGAACAGCCAAGACAGCGAGAAAGAGCAGATTGCCCGCGAGGACTTGGTACTGGGGGTTCAAGTGGGCCCCGAATTGTTGCGCCACGCCGAGCGCAATACCACCGACCAACGTCCCCCACAGCGACCCGATACCGCCGATCACCACCGCTTCAAACGCGAACAAGAGGTTGACGCCGCCCGACGTGGGGGCGAACTGGGTCATCATGCCATAGGCAATACCCGCGAGCGCAACGGTGGCAAAGGCAATGGCTGCCGCGATGCCAAAGATGTGCTTGTAGTTCGCCCCGCTCAACTGCGCTGCTTCGCGGTCGTCGGCGACCGCTCGAATGAGACGACCGGTGCGGCTCTTCGAAAGAAACAATTGCAGGATCGCCAGAACCAGGACCGCGATTGCCAGTACGACCAGTGACACGTACGAGATGTAGACGATTGAGCCTGGGTGCCACGACTGGGCGATGATAGAGCCGATGTCGACTGTGCGCCCGTTGGCGGTGTAGAGCTCGAGCAGGAGGTTCTCGATCACCACCGAAAGCCCGAATGTCACGAGCAGCGTAGTGAACGGGTCTCGGTCGATACTCCTTTGGATCAGCGTGCGTTGCAACACATAACCAAGGAGGCCGAAGATCGGCACGACGACGAGGAATGACCACAGCATTGCGATGTGCAGATGTGGGCTCAAGAGCACCGCGACATACGCCGCCACCACCGCCATGTCCCCGTGGGCAAGATTGATCACTTTCAACACACCGAACATCAGTGAGAGGCCGCACGCGAAGAGCGCGTAGAACCCTCCAACCAAGATTCCTTGGATGATCACATTCACCCAGATCATTCGCTCGCCTCCGCGCTCAGAGATCCCTTGGCCATGTCGGCTCCGAAATAGGCCTGGTCGATCTGCTCAGACGTCAAGTCAGCCGGCGTACCAGTCAGCGACGTCCTCCCCTCCAATAAGCAGTGCACGCGGTCCGCCACCATCACTCCTTGGGCAACATCCTGCTCAACTATCAAAATGCTCACGCCCTGACTGACGATCTCGGGCACGAGCGCATAGATTCGCTCCACGATGATTGGGGCCAGACCCAGTGACAACTCATCGAGAAGGAGCACCTTGGGGTTCGCCACCAACGCTCGACCAATGGCCACCGCCTGCTGTTCGCCGCCCGAGAGTTGCCAGACGCGTTGCTTTCTCCTCGACGGCATCCAATCGAAGAGTTCGTAAACCCGCTCAACCGTAAAGGGAAGTGAACGAGATTGTCCCGCGGCCACCATTAAATTCTCTTCCAGGGTCATGGAAGAGAAGAGCCGTCGCCCTTCGGGTACGAGTGAAATGCCTTTGGAAACGCGCTTGTGTGGTTGCCAGCGTGTGACGTCGACGTCTTCGAAGACAATCTCGCCGCTCGAGGGGTGATGGAGCCCCGCGATCGTGCGCAAGAGCGTCGACTTTCCCGCGCCATTCGCGCCAATCATCGTAAGCACTTCGCCACGATTCAATTCAAAGCTCACGTTGTCAATAGCGCAGAGTTGTCCGTGGTGCACGGTCAGGTCACGAACTTGGAGAATGTGCTCACCCATCATTGCTCCAGAGGGTTGAGGGTCTTGCCGCCCAAGTACACCGCGCGCACCTCGTCTGAGCTCAGCACCGTGTGAGGGTCGCCATCCGCCACGACTGCTCCACCCGCGAGACAGAGCAGTCGGTCCACCGTGTTCGTCAGCGCGCGCACAACGTGCTCAATCCACACCACCGCGATGCCTTCGCCGCGTAGTCCTCGGATGATCGTCGTCAGCTCGTTCACTTCCAAGTCCGTCAGGCCACCCGCAATCTCGTCGAGCAATACGATGCGAGGGGTCGTGGCCAGTGCGCGCGCGAGCTCGAGTCGTTTTCGACGTAGCAGCGTCAGCGATCCGGCGGCGTCATTGGCGTAGTCACCGAGGCCCGTTCGTTCCAACGAGCCGTACGCGAGGTTGTACGCCTTCTGGCCTCGTGCTCGCGCACCTTGTTGGGCCGCGAGCAGAGTGTTCTCGAACACCGTCATGTGCTCGAAGGGACGCGGCACTTGGTAGGTCCTACCAATGCCCGCACGCGCGCGTCGCGCCGCGCTCAAATGACTGAGCTCGTGTCCTTCGAAGAAGACGTGACCCGCGTCAGGTTTGATGTCACCCGAGATCATCGCAAAGAGCGACGTCTTTCCCGCTCCGTTCGGGCCAACGATACCCACCGCATCGCCGGCCTCCAACTGGAAGGAGATCTCCTTGGCAACTACAACTTGACCGAACTTTTTGGAGATTCCTTCCAGTTGAAGCAACGGCACCAGGGGTCCTTTTAGGCGTTTGTGGGTTCTAGCGTGCCGTTCAAAGGAACGTGCTTGTTCAATGAATTGTCAACGACCCACTGCGACCATTGGTACTTCTTGTGACCGACCAGTTCGGTTGAACCAGGCTTCCATTGCACGCCCACCGGCATGATCATGCCAATACCCTTGGCGGGACTCGCGAGCATGGGATTGCTGCTCTTGAAGTTCATGTTGATCGGTCCGCACATGCCGTTGTAGTTGACTGTCTGCAGAGCTTGGGCGAGGGCGAGTCGGTCGTGAGGGTTCTTCACCCGCTTCAGTCCTTCGATAGCGATCTCGAACAGGGAGTATGTAGAGCCCATTGACTGTACCCACTGGCCGTTGCCCTGGGACTGGTAGAGCGCACAGAACGCATTCGCACTTTGTCCAGTCAGTGACGACTTGTAAGGCGCGTAGGGCGTGAACCAGGCGTCGGTTGCGATGTTGTTCGACAGCGAACCAAGTGCGTACGCGTCAGTCGGGAACAGCATGACCTTGGCCACCGTAGCCAACTTCGGGTTGTAGTTCTGCTGTGAAGCCTGCGTCCAGAACGTCTGGAAGTCTGGGGGCAATGGAGCATTCACGAACAGGTCACAAGCAGCGCCACCTTTGCCACCAGTCTTAAAGGTCTGGATCATCGAGGTGTAGTCCGTCGAGAGGTCCGTGTACGCACCGCCGTCAACGAAGTTGTAACCGCCCTTGGGGTACATTGCTGAGACCGTTGGACCAAAGGCGGCACGGAATGCATTTCCGTCGGCGTCGTTTGGAAACATCTCGGCAACGTTCGTGTTGCACTTGGTCATCTTCTGGACGCGCTCCCACATTGGAACGAACGTGCCGGCGAACTGCGGCACACCGAAGAAGAACATCGAGTTGTACTTGGGTCCCGTGCCGGTCGCCGCCCCTTGGGGTGAGATCGAGGCTCCGGAGAACCCGCCCCAATACGCCTCCCACGGAACGACGGTGGAGACGCATGGCACCTTGTACTGCTCACAGGTCGTCGCCACTGGAATCGTGGTCTCGGGAGCAGAACTCACGAGCACCAAGTCCACACCAGAGTTGATGAGCTCTTGGGTGACTTGCACCGCGACATTACCCAACGACTGGGTGTCCTTCTCGGTGATCTCGATCCGATAGTGCGTTTTGCCAATGGTGATGCCCTTAGCGAAGTAACTCGCCTTGCGGATCTGATTGAGCACGAAGTTGTCCGGACCAGCGAAGTCCGCCAATGCCCCCGTGCGCGGTGACACGTAGCCAATCTTGATCGTCGATGACTTCGTCGCGGCGTGCGCCGCAGACACGTCGCCCAGCACGCCAAGCGCACCCGTTGCCGCCATGACCGCAGTCGCCTGAAGTCCTAGGCGTCGACCAAATTCGAATCCGCCCCAGCCCGGAATTCCATCCGGGCTCGCCGGTGTGATTTCATCCTTCATTTATTGACCCCCCTCAATAAGGTTTTGACATTTTTAACACACTATTTCGTTAATTGTGGAACTTCTCCTAAGAAATTTTCCAAGTCGAACCACGCCCCCGCTCACCGGCCACTTCGTTACTGCACCTGCTTCATCGTCTCAAGAACACGCCGTGCGGCGAGACCACCGCGATCGATCTTGATACTGACTTCGCTCCATGTATCGCTCTCATTCGCGCGCGCTTGGAGAATGTTGAGCGCATCCACGTCCTCTTGCACCACGGACGCTTGCATCTTCTCAAGGAAACGATCGATCTCTTCGTCACCGACACAGAAGTCGCGCGCCAGGGCCCAGAAGTCGTGAACCTTCCCCTCACTCGCCGGCGTGAGCCCGTAGAAGATCTTCATGTGGAACGCGTGATCGTCGCTGCCATCGGCGAGCGGTGGTTGACCCACGGGTGCGATGCGCGCATTCAACATGTAGAAGCCCGGTGGGAAGTACTCAATGTCCTGCCAGCGATCGACCTGACCCTCGAGGCCGGTTGTCTTTGAATAGAACGGGGGGCACTGCACGGCGTCCATGTGGCGAAAGACTCGAACGACCTTGGCGTCGTCGTCCACTTCGACCTCTATTGGCGTCGTGGCGACTTCGGGGGTACCAATCGAGCCGTTGTGCAGATAGGTCTCGTGCGAGAGATCGAGCAAGTTGTCGACGAGGAAGTCGAAGGAACCGTCGATCTTGGCGTAACCCGTCACCGAGGACCATTGCGGATTCTCCACAAGCCACGGTGTCTCGGGCAACTTCGTGAGATCCGCCTCACCATCTCCCATCCAGATCCACAACCACCGCCCCTGCTCGACAACTCGATACGTGCGAACGTCGGCCTTGGTTGGTATGCGATCTTGTCCCGGCACCGAGACGCACGAGCCCGAGCAATCGAACGTAAAGCCGTGATAGCCGCACACGAGCAACTCGCCCTCGACCTTTCCGAGCGATAACGGATACCCACGGTGCGGACAACGGTCCGCGACCGCAACCACCTCGCCGGACTCGGTTCGATAGATCGCAACGTGCTCGCCCAAGATCTGTCGAGAGAGTGGCTTGCCCTCGAGTTCAGAGCTCAGCGCCGCCACGTACCAACACTCACGAATAAACATGCGTTCCCCCAATTTGAAAATTCGACTTCCTGGATGTCCGCAAAAGACGTCATTAGTCGTTTGGGCGCAACCTAACAAAATTGTGCTAAGCAATCAAGGAACTTTGTACTAGGGGGTTAATATGGCGTTTCTCGACAACGCGGCGTGGCAGGGCAACATCTTTTTGGGAGGGTGGCGCGCGGGTGGCGCCGAGAGCGCTCCCGTCATCGAACCGGCCACGGGTCAACAACTCGCGATGAGCGGCCGCGCGAGCCTGAAGGACGTTGAGGAGGCCGCGACGCTCGCCGCTGAATCGCAACGCGAGTGGGCAGCGCTCCCCTTCACCGCCCGAGCGGCCATCCTTCGAAAAGCCGGTCAACTCTTCGTCGACAATGCCCAAGAACTCTCGACCTGGATCATGCGCGAGTCCGGCGGTATCGGCCCCAAGGCCGATCTCGAAATCCATGTCGCATCGGAGGAGTGCTTCGAAGCGGCGGCGATTGCCTCGCACCCGACGGGTGAGATACTTCGAAGCGAAATGCCTCGACTGAGCTTTTCGCGTCGAGTACCCGCAGGCGTCGTTGGCGTGATCGCACCGTTCAACTTCCCACTCATCCTTTCGATCCGTTCAGTAGCCCCTGCGCTCGCGTTGGGTAACTCGGTCATCTTGAAGCCCGACCCACGTACCGCGGTCTGTGGAGGCGTCGTGCTCGCTCGAGTCTTCGAAGAGGCGGGCGTGCCAGCGGGCGTTTTCAGCGTGCTCGCGGGCGGCGCTGACATAGGTGAAGCAATCATCACCGATCCCCACGTGCGCATCATCGCATTCACCGGTTCGACCGCCGCTGGCCGCAGCGTGGGCGCACTGGCCGCGCAGCACTTGAAGAGAGTGCACCTCGAATTGGGTGGCAACTCTGCGCTCATTGTGATGTCCGATGTCGACCTCGACAAGGCCGTCTCGGTCGGCGCGTTCGGCTCCTTCTTGCATCAGGGGCAGATCTGCATGACCACCGGGCGACACATCGTCGACGCCAAGATCGCAGATGACTACGCCGCGCTCATGGCCGAGCACGCGAACCACCTGCCCGTCGGTGACCCGATGAGTGGCCAAGTCGCCATGGGACCCCTCATCGACGCCAAGCAACGCGACCGCGTGCACGCCATGGTCAACGACGCGCTCGAAGACGGTGCGTCACTGCTCGCGGGCGGTACCTATGAGGACCTCTTCTATCGACCCACTGTGCTGTCACACATCCCAACGACGTCGCTCGCATATCGAGAAGAGGTCTTTGGGCCCGTGGCGCCAGTGGTCTCATACGAATCACTCGACGAGGCAGTGGCGCTGGCGTCGGCGAGTCCCTACGGACTGTCTTTGGGCATCCTCTCCAACGACGGGCTGCGCGCGCTTGAACTCGCTTCAAAGATCCCGACCGGCGCCATTCACATCAACGATCAGACCGTCGCCGACGAGGCCGTGATCCCCTTCGGGGGCACTGGTATTTCTGGTAACGGCTCTCGTATGGGCGGGCTGGCGAACCTTGACGCCTACACCGAGATCCAATGGGTCACGGCGCAGAGCGACTTGCCGATCTACCCCTTCTAGAGGCTATTGAGATCAACGTAATTGCGCGCGAGCACGGTTGACGCTTCTCGCGACGTGATGGCTTGACGTAGTCGGGCCCGCTGCACCCCGTTTTCGAACTCATCATCGAACAAGGGGTGCAGCATCTGGGTCATGTAATACGAGAATTCTTCGGCGCGCCAGACTCTCTCGAGGCACGTCTGAGAGTAGGAATCGATCAGCCGGTCGTCATTATGAGTGATCTTTGCGACCAACGCGGAGAAGAGTTCGCGGACGTCGCCCAGAGCCAGGTTCATGCCCTTGGCCCCCGTTGGTGGCACGATATGAGCCGCGTCGCCCGCGAGGAAGAGTCGGCCGTAACGCATGGGTTCGTTGACGATGCTACGCATCGCGGTGATGCTGCGTTCGATGATTGGCCCTTGGGAGACGCTCGGCATCTCCTCGGTGGCGAGACGAACGTTGAGCTCTGCCCAGATGCGCTCGTCTGACCATTCGTCCAGAGTCTCGTCAGGACGAACTCCCAAGTAGAGGCGACTCACGCTTGGCGAACGCAGAGAATAGAGCGCGAAACCGTTTTGGTGCCGGCAATAGATCAGTTCCTCGGTCGCCGGAGCGGCCTCGGCGAGGATGCCGAGCCACGAGTAGGGATACGTTCGTTCGTGACGACGCAGTTCGCTCGTCGGTATTGATCGACTCGCGACGCCGAACGTGCCGTCGCACCCAGCCACGTACTGGCAACTGACACGCACGTCACCTTCTGGAGTCGAAACCTGAATCGTCGCTTCGTCAGACGTCAGTCCCTCGATTGCGGTGACCTCGGCGTCGAAATACAACGGTGCTCCGGAACCATAGCGAAGACCCACGAGGTCCTTGACGACTTCCGCCTGTCCGTAGACGGTGATGCTCTTACCGTCGGCGAGGTCGCTTAATGCGATCCGATGTGACACGTTGTCGAAACGAAGCTCAATGCCGTGGTGCACCAGGCCTTCGCGCTGCATCCTCTCACCCGCGCCGGCGTCGTTGATCAGTTGGACAATGCCGTGTTCGATCACGCCCGCTCTCACCCGACGTTCGACGTATTCACGGCTACGGCGCTCGAAGATAATTGAGTCGATGCCTTCTCGTTGCAGCAGCTGTCCAAGCATGAGACCAGCGGGGCCCGCACCGATTATCGCCACCTGTGTTCGCAGTTCCTTCACGGATCCCCCTCATCGTCAAATCGACGTCGTCTCGTACAGCAAAACTCCATCCACCTCATCGGATTTCGTGTACTGTTCAGTTAATTAGACCATAACGCAAGAGCACAGGTGGGCGTCGACAACCACATGTCAGAGATGTACCCGGGAGGATTTGATGGCCGTAGTAGTGACCAATACGCAACGCACTGACTTGGCGCTCGTCGATGCGTTGGGTGAATTCGGCGTCGCGACGATCCACGAAGCCCAAGGGCGCATCGGTCTTCTCGCCTCACGGCTTCGCCCGATCTACCGCCCGACACGCGTGGCGGGAAACGCCCTGACCTGCGAGGTGGCACCCGGTGACAACTGGTCAATACACGTCGCAGTGGAGCAAGCCCAACCCGGCGACATCCTCGTCGTGACGCCAACGAGCCCCTGCGACGATGGGTACTTCGGAGAACTACTCGCCACGAGCCTGAGAGCGCACGGTGTTCGAGGACTGGTCATCGACGCTGGCGTACGAGATGTCGCAGACCTCACGGCGATGGGATTTCCCGTATGGTCCAAGACCATCAGTGCTCAAGGGACGGTAAAAGAGACACCCGCTAACGTGCAAACACCCATTGTCTGTGCCGGCGCCTACATACGGCCCGGTGACGTGATCGTCGCCGATGACGACGGTGTGGTGGTCGTGCGACGAGAAGACGCCCAACGTGTGCTCGAGGCGAGTCGCACTCGAGAGGAGAACGAAGCGACCAAGCGCGAACTCCTGTCATCGGGGTCACTCGGGCTCGACATCTACGCCATGCGTGACAAGCTCACGCAGCGTGGTCTCACCTACGTCACGGAGTCTCACGAATGAGCGGCCAGACCGCGATTCGATGTTCGGTTCTACGCGGCGGCACGTCCAAGGGCCTCTACTTCCGTGGTGACGACCTGCCCAGGGACACATCGCTTCGCGACGCAGTTCTTCTCGCCGCCATGGGCTCGCCCGACGAGCGTGAGATAGATGGGATGGGTGGAGGACATCCTTTGACATCCAAGGTCGCGGTGGTACAGCCTTCAAGTCGTTCAGATGCCGACGTCGAGTATCTCTTCTTGCAGGTCTGGCCCGACCGTGCAGAAGTATCTGACAATCAGAATTGCGGCAACCTCCTCGCGGGCGTCGGGCCCTTCGCGCTCGAAGAGGGAATGCTGGAGATTAAAAGCGACGTCACAACCGTCAGGATCTGGATGCAGAACACTCAGAGTCTGGCCGTCGCCAAAATCCAAACGCCCGATGGGCGCGTTCGCTACGACGGCGATGCGCGCATTGACGGCGTACCGGGCACGAGTGCTCCTATCCCGATAAATTTTCTTGATGTCGCGGGCTCAAGCTGCGGCGACCTCTTGCCAACGGGAAATGCTGTCGACACGGTGCTTGGCACGCGCGTGACGTGCATCGACAACGGGATGCCGGTTGTATGCCTCCGCGCGCAAGATTTTGGACTGACCGGCTATGAGACTCCCGCTGAGATCGAGTCGAACGTCGACGTCTGCGCACGAGTAGAAGAGATACGCCGCGCCGTAGGGCCACTTATGAACCTGGGCGACGTCGCTAACAAGACCGTGCCGAAGATGAGCTTGTTAGCGAGCGCGAAACACGGCGGCAGTATTTCGACGCGTACCTTCATCCCCACTCGGGTCCACGAAGCCATCGGTGTCTTTGGCGCGGTGTCAGTCGCGACCGCGTGTCTGGTACCGGGTTCGGTGGCGAATGAAATCGCTAACGTGACGCCTGGTGACACGGACACCCTGATTACGGTCGAACACCCAACCGGCTACTTCGACGTCGCCATGGACGTCGACTATGACGCGAACGATGTCCGCGTGCGGTCCTCGGCGCTCTTGAGGACCGCACGAATGCTCATGCGTGGCGATGTCTTCATCCCATCATCAGTTTGGAAGCTCTCGTGATTATCGACTGCCACGGCCACTACACCACCGCTCCCGAAGCCCACACGCTCTGGCGTGTCGCCCAAGTTCAGAGCTTCAAGGCGCACGAACCGTTCCCCGAGTATCCGAGCATCTCTGACGATGAAATCATCGAAACCATCGAGACCAACCAACTCCGGCTGCTGCGCGAACGTGGAGCGGACGTGACGATCTTCTCGCCACGCGCGTCAGCCATGGAACATCACGTTGGTGACGAGACGGTGAGTCTCGCGTGGTCGCGTGCGTGTAACGACTTGATATCTCGCGTCAGCACGCTCTTCCCCGAGACGTTCTTTGGAGTTTGTCAGCTCCCGCAGTCCCCCGGTGTCGACGTCTCGCACTCCATTGCCGAACTGGAACGATGTGTGAACGAACTCGGGTTCGTCGGCCTCAACCTCAACCCCGATCCGAGCGGAGGGATGTGGAACGGCGCGCCCCTCACGGACCGCTCCTGGTATCCAATCTACGAAAAGATGGTGGAACTCGACGTGCCCGCGATGATCCACGTCTCGGGGAGCTGCAACGCCAACTTCCACGCGACGGGAGCGCACTATATGAATGCGGACACCACTGCCTTCATGCAACTGCTGCAGGGCGACCTCTTCAGTGACTTTCCCGAGCTTCGATTCGTCATCCCCCACGGGGGTGGTGCGGTGCCCTATCACTGGGGCAGGTATCGCGGTCTCGCAGACATGCTCAAGAAACCCCAACTGTCCGAGCATCTGATGCATAACGTCTTCTTCGACACCTGCGTCTATCATCAGCCCGGGATCGACCTCTTGTTCGAAGTCATTGACCTGGACAACATCCTCTTCGGCTCGGAGATGGTCGGTGCGGTGCGCGGTATCGATCCTGAGACGGGCCACTATTTTGACGACACGAAGCGGTACGTGGACGCGGCGAATCTGACTTCCAACCAACGTGAGCAAGTCTTTTCGAGAAATGCGCGTCGCGTCTACCCTCGCCTCGACGCCGCACTGAGCAAGCAGGGCCGATGACCACGCAGACCTTCACCATGGACCCCGACTGGCTCGTCTTCGATCCACACCCCTCGACACCAGAATTCGTCCTCCCCTTTGGTGCGGTGGACGCGCACTGTCACGTCTTTGGTCCGAGCGAGCAATTCCCTTTCGCGCCTGAGCGCAAATACACTCCGTGCGACGCGGGCAAGGAGAAGCTCTTCGAGCTTCGCGACCACCTGGGCTTCACCAAGAACGTCGTTGTCCAAGCCACGTGTCACGGCTCGGACAACGCGGCAATGCTCGACGCCCTTCGTGCGTCGCGAGGCCGGGCGCGCGGCGTCGCAACGATCGAACCCGACATCAGCGACGCCGAGCTCCAAGAGATGCACGACGCCGGCGTGCGCGGCGTGCGTTTCAATTACGTCAAGCGCCTCGTCGACCCCGAGCCCGATGCCTACTATCACCGCATCATCGACAAGATCGCCCCTCTCGACTGGCACGTCGTTGTCTATTTCGAAGCCTCCGACCTCGCACAGCGCTGGGACTTCTTCACCTCGCTCAACACAACAGTGGTCGTTGACCACATGGGTCGACCTGATGTCAGCCAGCCGGTCAACGGACCGGAGTTCGGATTGTTCTTACGTCTGATGCGAGAGCACGAGAATTTCTGGTCCAAGGTCACATGCCCCGAGCGACTGAGTGTCACGGGACCGCCCTACGACGACGTGGTTCCGTTCGCTCGTCTGGTCACTGAAGAATTTCCCGACCGTGTCTTGTGGGGCACCGACTGGCCCCATCCCAACTTGAAGAGTCACATGCCCGATGACGGAAAGCTCGTCGACTTCATCCCTCGCATCGCTACGACCAACGACTTGCAGCAACGATTGCTCGTCACTAACCCGAACCGTCTCTATTGGAAGGAGAATTGATCATGGTAGATAATTCTGCGTTCGATGACATCCCCGGCACCACGGTCTTCACGGCCGAGCGTGCCCACCAAGGCTTCCCGCTCAACCAGTTCTGCATGAGCCTCATGAAGGCGGAGAATCGGGCGCGCTTCAAATCTGACGAGCGTGCCTACCTCGACGAATGGCCCATGAGCGAAGGACAAAAGCGTGCGGTGCTCGCGCGCGACTACAACGCCATGATCGCCCAAGGGGGCAATATCTATTTCCTCGCCAAGATCTTCTCCAGCGATGGTGTCAGTTTCCAAACCGCAGCCGCATCGATGACCGGCATGACTGTTGAGGAATACGCCGCGATGATGCTCGCCGGGGGCCGATCGCCCGAAGGCGTGCGCTCCAAGAGAGAAGGTAAGTGACCATGGCACGAATCAGCGCGGGTCTTACCACGAGCCACGTACCGGCGATTGGCGCGGCACTCGACAACGGTCGCTCCAAAGAGCCCTACTGGGTGCCGGTCTTCGAGGGATACAACTGGACCAAGCAGTGGATCGCCTCGGACATGCCAGACGTGGTGGTGCTCGTGTACAACGACCACGCGACAGCCTTCTCGTCAGAGATCATCCCCACGTTCGCGATTGGCTGCGCCGACGACTTCGCCGTCGCCGACGAGGGCTTCGGTCCACGTCCGGTTCCCACGGTGATCGGACACGCGGACCTGGCATGTCACCTCGCCCAGTCGCTCATCCTCGACGAATTCGACATGACGGTAGTGAACAAGATGGACGTGGACCACGGACTGACGGTGCCGCTGTCGCTCGTCTTTGGGGACTGTGAGAAGTGGCCCGTTCGAGTGGTGCCCATCGCAGTCAATGTCGTACAGTATCCGCCGCCGACCGGTGAACGGTGCTACAAGCTCGGTCAAGCTATCCGTCGAGCGGTCGAGGCGTACCCCGAGGACCTGAACGTGCAGGTGTGGGGCACGGGAGGCATGAGTCACCAACTCCAAGGAACCCGCGCCGGCCTGATCAATCAACCCTTCGATCGAAGCTTCCTCGAGGCCATGTCCGCCAATCCCGAAGGCCTGCGTTCGATCTCGCACCTGGAGTACCTGCGCGAAGCGGGCTCTGAGGGAATTGAGCTGGTGATGTGGCTCATAATGCGTGGTGCACTCGGCGAACACGTCGAAGAGCTCCACCGCTTCTATCACGTCCCCGCGTCCAACACCGCCGTTGGTCACCTGGTGTTGGTCCCTGCCGACGAGAAGACTGAGGTGCGCTCATGAAGGTTGCGGTCGCGGGCGCCGGCGCATTCGGCATCAAACACCTTGACGCCCTCTCACGGATCGAGGGCGTTGAAGTCACCGCAGTCGTCAGTCGGCGCCTCGACCAGGCGCGCGAAGTGGCCGACAAGTACGGGGCACTGCTCGCCACCAACGACCTCGATGATGTACTTATCTCGCGCGACGTCGACGCGGTCATCTTGTGCACGCCCACGCAACTTCACGCCAGTCAAGCACTCGCGGTGATGTCGGCGGGTAAACACGTCCAGATCGAGATCCCCCTTGCCGACAACTTGAGCGACGCACGCGCCGTAGCGGCGCGCGCGAACGAAAGTGGACTCATCTGCATGGTGGGTCACACCCGTCGCTTCAATCCGTCGCACCAATGGATTCACAATCGCATCATCGCCGGCGAACTCTCAATACACCAGATGGACGTCCAGACCTATTTCTTTCGACGCACCAACCAGAACGCCCTCGGACAGGCTCGCAGTTGGGTGGACAATCTCCTATGGCACCACGCCGCGCACACCATCGACCTCTTCGCGTACCAGTGCGGCGAGCCGATCACCAAGGCCAACATCATGGCGGGGCCCGTACACCCTGAACTCGCCATCCCCATGGACATGTCCATTCAGCTCCAGACGCCGTCACTCAAGATCTGCACGCTGTCGCTGAGCTTTAACAACGAGGGACCGCTCGGGACATTCTTTCGCTACATCTGTGACAACGGGACCTACATTGCACGCTACGACGACCTGATCAATGGCCGCGACGAGCCGATCGACGTCACCAAGGTCGCCGTGTCGATGGACGGCATCGAGTTACAGGATCGCGAGTTCGTTGCGGCGATTCGTGAAAATCGCGCGCCCAAGTCATCGGTGGACGAGGTACTCGGCTGTTACGAAGTGCTCGACACACTTCAGCGACAGCTCGATGCGTCAATCGTCTGACGGCGTACTCGTCAGATATTCGACCACCACGTCACCAATCATCTGTCGGTACATGGGCCGACGACTCTTCTGCACGAGGTTTCTTCCAAAATTTGCCTTGAACGTGTAGCGATTGTTGATACGAAAGAAGCAAAACGAACTCACGAGCATGTGTAGGTCAAGCGCGTCAATGTCGCGGTGAAAGACTCCTTCGGCGCGTCCGCGCTCGAGGACCTGCTCCCACATCTTGATGATCGGACGATCAAGGCCCGGAAAGCCACTGGCCGCGGTGACGAACTGGGCCTTCTGTACGTTCTCGTGACTCACCAGGCGACTGAAAGTCGGATTGCCTTCGTGGCGGTCAAAGGTGAACTCCGCAAGCTGTCGCACGGCACTCACCGGGTCCAGGCTCGCCACGTCGACGTTCTGCTCGGTAACACGAATGTTCTCGTACGAACGTTCGAGCGTCGCGACGTAGAGCTTCTCCTTGGAGCCGAAGTAGTAGTAGATCATTCGCTTCGTCGT